>NZ_JANSJD010000010.1:0-115727 GCF_047462395.1 Synechococcus sp. H55.7 | reverse complement strand
TACATCCAGAATCAGTCAGAGGGTGCTATCCATCCCCACCGTATAGACGGTGGGGAATTCCGCACCTTACGTTAAACAAAGTTTGAGATATTCCCTTGCTGCTGCGCCTCGCTTGCCATCTCTAACCCAGCAATGCAAACGCGATTAAAACCTACCTCTCTCCCAAGAGAAGTCTGGGATCCCTGCTGTGAAAAGCTTGAAGAATATCTTGCTGAAATGACTGAGCCAATGAGCTGGGTTCCTCACCTGCCATCGGGAAAAGCCATCTGGCCGGCAAGAAGCGTTCACTGTCTCTGCAAGTCAACAGACAGCGCTTCAAAGTTGTTGTGTGATTCTCCAGATCAGGCGATCATTCGCTCAGATTTGGGGGGAAGCAAGCTGTTGTCAAATACTTTCTCCAGAGGCGGTTTGGCAGAGAGGCCAAAGCCATCCACCACCTGAGCAATCGCGGTTTCCATCCGGGCAGGCACCACGTCCCCCAAGCCAATTTCCCGCACCTCATCGGTAACAAACAGACGCGGCATAGCTAGGGTGAGACGCAGTTTCTCAATGGCCGTGTCCAGCACCTGCCCTTCGGCTCTGGCTTTGTCCAAAAACGCCAACATATTGCCGTCGGGGTCGCGGATGGTGTCTTGCCAGCCCTTGACGTAGGCCCTCAAGAAAGCTTTGAGTTGCTCCGGCTTCTCGCGCAGCAGTTGCACGCGGGTGATGACGGCATTACCGTACAGCTCAAGGCCATAGTCGTTGTAGAGAAAAGGCGTGATGTCGTTCAAGCTAACGCCACCCCGCACTAAATTGGGCATGGCCGAGGTCATAAAGCCGCTAATTGCGTCCACCCGGCCTTGGATCAGGAAGGGCTCGCGTAACTGTGGCTCCATGGTTAGCCACTCTACTGAAGCCGGATCGATGCCGACTTGCTTGGCAAACACCGGCCAGAGCCGACGCGGCGCATCTCCTGCAGGCGCCCCCAGCTTCTTGCCCGCCAGTTGGGCCGGCTCTGTAATGCCTCTGCCTTTCAGCGTATAGATGCCGAAGGGAGAGCGGTTGAAGTGAACAAAGATCGCCACCAGGGGCACATCCGGGTTTTTGGCGTTGAACTCGATCATGGAGTAGGGATCCCCTTCCCCCAGGTCGTACTGGCCAGCAGCAATCTTAGTGATGGAATCGGCAGAGCCAAAGCCGCGCTCGTAGGTTACTTCTAGCCCCTCTTCAGCAAAGTAGCCCTTCAAGATCGCAGTTCCAAGGGGGGTATCCATCGAGGAAGGCAACCAAGAAAGGGTGAACTTCAGGGGTGTCAGGCCCTGGGAAACCAGAAGCGGCCCGCGGCTCTGGGCCTTGGCCTTTAGCCCGCCAACGGCCACCAGAGAGGCAGCCGCAGCAGCAGATTGCAGGAATTGGCGACGCGACGATTTCGAGATGGACATATCCGTATGCTCCGCAGCACCTGGCTCAGTAGGGATCCGCAAGGGGAAAGGTGGCCAAGAATGAGGCGACGACCCCAGAAGGTCAGCTTAGCAAGACAGAGTCAAACTTCTGTATTCGAGAATACCTTTACTGCTGAGGAAAGCCCCTTTCCGCAAAAGTGGGAACTTGGTCTATCCTTTTCCGGTTCAGGCCGAGAGAAAGGAAAAGCAGGCACAAAAAAGGCAGGGTTGACTTGTCCCTGCCGAGAAGTTCGAGAGCTGAGAGCACGCTCTCCTTGTCGCAATCGCTGCATCAAGGCGCGGTTCCGTTTGTCCAGTTGGCGCTTACGTGCCGATCCCCCGCGACCGCGACGGTTTCTGCCCTGATGGCGGGGAGATTCATGAGATTTCAACAGCATGGGATCCCCTTGCTCAATTAAACAGACTTGGCCGATTTTAGACGAAACCTCAGACGTTGACAGTAGGGAAAACCGCCTGCTGGAGAACTTCGCCCTGGGACAGCCAGTCTTTGAGGCGATGGGTGGCTCGGCAGTCATCCTCGTTGTAGATAAGCGAGTGCTCCAAATAGCGGCGCTCCCGCGTTTCCAGCCATTGGCTATACCAATAAATAGACTGGGCGCCATTGGCATCGGGCAGCCGCCACTCGAAACCCAACCAGCGGGCGATGTTCTTTAGGGAATAGCTCTCAATCGGCAGCACCACCGAGCGCTGTACCCAGGCGTGCAAATCCACAAAGCGCTGCAACAATTGCCTCACCTGACGGGGATCCGTGCGGTATTGCTCCCCCAGTCGTCGGCAGGTCTGCACCTCAAAGCCGTGAAAATGGTAGATAGGGGCGTCGGGATAGCGTTGTGCCAGTTGCAGAAACTGCTCCCAAGCTTGCCCTTCTTCCCGCGGGTCGGCAGCCAGGCAACCGTGGTAGTTCGCAACCTTTGTCCCCTCGGCTTGCTCTACCACCAGCAAGCCCAGCAGGTAGGCGACGTTGTGGCGGGGATCCGCCTCGATATCGAAGTACAGCTCCACGGGTGTTGTGGGCAACGGGGGAGACTGAATCCAGAGGGGCCGGCGGCTGAGGGTGGCACGGGCTTGTAGCTGCAGTTGTAGGGCCACGCCGGCTCCCAGCTTGGGGATGGCTTGCAGCATTTCTAACTGGGCGTTGGCCAAAGCCTCAATCGAATCGATCCCTGCCTCTTGCAAAAGGGGATAGCGGGATCCGGTTACGCCCGGCAGCAAAGTGAGGGGCTGGGCAACGGCGTTCAATTGCCGACAGTGCTCCCGCCAGTGGCAAAGATGACAGCGGCTGCGGGCCATAAACACCTGCGGCGGCTCTGGTTGGTTGAGAGTGCCCAGATACTCTTGCAGCAGGCGGCGTACCTGGGCGCGGCGGCGGCTTAGGTGGACAGGGTGCCACTTTCCATCTTTTAAAATCAAAAAGCCACGCTTGGGCACCTGCCCCTGCAGGGATCCCAGCAATTCTGCCTGCAGCGCCAGCAACAATTCGTACTCCGGTTTGGGGCGCTTGCCAATGCGAATGTGTACCGGCCAATAGGAAGGTTGGACGGCGTGCCGCCTCCTGCCAACGAGAGCGGGATCCCGAATGAGAAGATCCAGTGAGCTGCTCACCCAGACGGAGCGGAACTCTGGCCCAAACTCCCATGGTGTCTTGCCGACGCCGCCCCAGTCCTCTGCAGCCTGGTCAGGATCTGGCTCAAGTGAGGCGCCAACATCAGGCTCCAAACCTGCCAGCTCCTCAGTGCTGCTCGAATCCAGTTGCCAGAACAGCTCTGCCAGGATCTGGCCGCCGTAGATCCGCTCCGCTCCTGCCGCCATAGCCGCCAAGAGGGCCCCGTTGCCCGGCGTCACCTGTTCGCCGGGAAATCGTTCCAGCACGGCAGCTTGCAAAGCTTGGCGATCCCGACGCCATTGCTCCAGCAGGTTTTCCGGCGGCAGCTTGGCTTCTTGAGGCCCAAACCGATCTAAGTAGGGCAGGCGCCGGCAGCGAAAAAAAGCCAGCAACTCCTCTGCGTCAACAGAACCCTGCTGTGCTGCTGCAACGCGGAACTCCAAGGGCGGACGACCTCAAGCTCTGCTGCCATTGTGGCACGCCTTTTGGGGATCCCTTAGGACTTGCGATCCTGGGCCGGCAAAAGGTGAGAGATAACCTAGACTGCCGCTGACAGCAGGGATCCCCGACAAGACCTGTGGCTCAACTGACGTATGCTGGAGAAGAAAGATTTCTTTACACCCGCAGATGGAGCCAACTGTAACCGCTCTTTCGATGGCCCCGGCCCTGCCCCAGACCCAGCCGGCAGCAGTGGAAATGCAGGGGGTGTGGAAGCGCTTTGGGCAGCAGGTGGCCGTGCAGGACCTGAGCCTGCGGATTCCGCAGGGGGAGGTGTTTGCCCTGCTGGGGCCCAACGGCGCCGGCAAATCCACCACCATCCGCATGCTCACCAGCCTCACCCGCCCCAGCCAGGGATCCATCCGGGTGGGAGGGTATGACGTGGTGCGGGATCCCTTGGCGGTGCGGCGGCAGATTGGGGTGGTGTTGCAGCCCATCACCCTGGAGGCAGAGCTGACGGTTTGGGAAAATCTGGAGTTCCATGGGCGCATGCACCACATCCCCAACCCGGATCGGCAGCGGCGCATCGACGAGTGGCTGGAGTACGTGAAGCTGGCCGACCGCCGGCAGGACAAGGTGAAGACCCTCTCCGGCGGCATGAAGCGGCGCTTGCAAGTGGCCAGGGCGCTGTTGCACCGGCCGCAAATTTTGTTTTTGGACGAGCCGACCGTTGGGTTGGATCCCCAGGCGCGGCGGCTGTTGTGGGAGATCCTGCGGGATCTGAATCGGCAGGGGATGACCTTGCTGATTACTACCCACTACATGGAAGAGGCCGAGGAGCTGTGCGACCGCATCGGCATCATGGACGGCGGGAAGTTGATCGAGTTGGGCAGCACCGACCAGTTGCGGGCGAAGTACGGGGAAGCTCTGCTGGTGCGCTCCCGCCCTGGCCAGGAGGTGAGCTACACCTTTTTCCCCAGCCTGGCGGAAGCCCAGCGGCAGTTGGAAGCCGAACCCGACAAGACCGGCCTGATGGTGCGCCCTGCCAACTTAGAAGACATTTTTGTGCGTCTGACAGGCCGTCGCCTCGATTAGCGCGCTCTCTCCCTTTGAAAGAGGGAGGTTACGGTTTTTCCTCTCCCCACCCCTCTTTGGGAGTGGGAGGCTCGAACTTGTAGCCAACGCCGCGCACGGTGCGGATCAGTTCCGGTTGGCTGGTATCGGTTTCCAGCTTCTTGCGAATTTGGCCGATGTGGACATCGACCACCCGTTCATCTCCCTCGTGGTTAAAATCCCACACCTCTTGAATCAGCTCAGACCGTCGCCAGACCCGCCCTGGGTGTCGGGCCATGGTGTAGAGCAAGTCAAACTCCAAAGCTGTTAGGTTAATTGGGCGCCCGTCACGGGTGACTTCTCGGGTTTCCGGGTCGATTACCAAAGAGGCAAAGGTCAAGACCGGTGCGCCGGCCATTCCGGTCTTCGTTCGTTGTCGCCGTAGGATGGCCTGCACCCGTGCCAGGAGCTCCGGCAGGCTGAAGGGCTTGGTCAGGTAGTCATCTGCCCCCAACTGAAATCCTTGCAGCTTGTCGGCAGGATTCACTCGGCTGGTTAACATCAACACATACACGCCGGTCTCTTCTTGCATCTGCTGGCAAAGGTCGTAGCCGCTCACATCCGGCAAGTTCAGATCCAAAATCACCAAGCTCGGCTGAAAAGCGCGCAACTGCTGTAGGCCCTCGGCCCCCGTCATCGCCAGCTCCACTGAGTAACCCTGCCGCTGCAAGTACCGCTGCAGCAGAGTGCAAATGCTGGGATCATCATCGATGATGAGGATGCGGGGCATGGCGGCTCGACACTCTCGAAGACAGCAAGAGTCAAGGGTACAGAGTGTTGGTATATCGGGATCCCTTCGGCAGCTCATGGGCGGCGATTGCGCAGATACACCATGCTCCCAGCTTGCCAGCCAAAAAGGGAAAAGAGACGCCCTAACTCGGCAGGAAAGGGCAGCAAACACAAACGACTCACTAACTACTTAAGATTATTTCAGGTCTTTGTGAATAGGGTCACATGGGGGAGTTTATCCTTGCTGAGGCCGTCTTTCTCTCCTTAACGGGGGTTTATTCAAGGATCTTGGGCATTAGGGTTGCCTAGATGGAAGGGGAAGAGGATCCGCCAGGCAGATCCTTACACCTGGAGTTAACCTAGAAGCCTTAGCACTTTGTTTTCCCATCTCGAAGGTTATGCCTTAGCGTGATATCGTAGCAGTTCATCCTGGAGACCTATGTACAATCCCGATGAAGTTTTCCGCAAAGATGTCCAGTTGGCCCTCTTCACCTGGGGGATCCTGGAGCTGGCTTGTTTTGTCATCATCCCCTTCACCGGAGCCTATGCGTTCTCGCAAGTGGCAGATTGGCTGTGGCCCTCTTTGGTTCTGGGGCCGGTAGGTGCAGTGGTGGTGGCCTTTTGCTCGAAGCTAACGGTAGCTGCCAACAACCTCCGAGATCCGAAACAGAAAAAAGCGCAGCGGCAAATAGCCCAGGTGATTAGTTTTTTCGGCTTCCTGGGCTTGTCCCTGCCTCTAATCTTGGCCGGATGGGTGTTTGGTCGAGAGATTTTGACAACTGACTGGCAAAACAAGTTTACCAATTGAGTGGGGGTAATGAGTAGGGGTTGACATGCTCCCGTCACCGATCCCAGGCGGTACAGTGCCGGCTTCCCAACATCTCTGTTGAGCTTTTCCGGTCATTCCCAAAGATAGATTTCGCTACCGGTCTGGAGTTTCCCCTCGACAGACCGACTGCGCAGAGTGTTTCTCTTTCCCAGTTGTCCTGCAGTACTTCCCAACTCTCCCAATAACACCACATCCGAATAGCAGTGCAGTAAAGCCTTGCAAGACAAGGTTTATTTGTCTAGCTCATCCATCGCTGGCAGCATAGGGAATCGCCAGACGAGGGGAGCCCCTGTATCCCGATGCTCACCTTTCAGCTAGGGCGCGGGACTTAGAGCTCCCCGAGCCCCTCAAAAGTTAAATTGCTCTAGCGCTTAGCATTGTCCATACTGTTGGGGGTGAGGGCCGGTGCGGAGCGCTTGGGTCAGCGGGCGTTGTCCCGCCGGCCCAGCTCGTAGAGGCCACCGCCAACACAGGCAATAAGGCCCCAGGAGACGGCCCAGCTTTTGCCCAACGAGATCTCGGTGAAAGCCACCACCACCGCTGCTGCCAACAGGAAAGGGATGACGCTGAGCAGAGAGGCCAGAGCCCCACTGGGATCCCAGGACAACTGCTTTTCCCAACCCTCCTGCAGGCGGCGGTGCAGTGGCGACAACCCCCACATCAACCCCAGGCTCCAGAGGGCTGTGGCCGCCCACAACGAAGGGCGGATCGCCTCCAGTCCCCCAAATTCAACCCCCATAGCCTCCATGGCCAGCTCCCAACCCTGCCTTTCTAGGCTAGCGGGATTGGGCCCAGTCGGTGGCAGTAATGGTGGTGCCGGGAAATTGAATGGGATTGCCCAAGCTCTGGATCTGGGCTTGGAGAGCGGGCAACAACCGCAAGTCCAGCAGCGGCTCCCGCAGGATCTCCGCCGGGATCAGATCCCGCTCCAGGGCAAAGTGGGCCGTATGACCCGCTGCCGTGCCAATGGCCCATTCCACAGGATGCACCCGGTAAGAGGCGCTGGCAATGCGGCTGGTGGCGATGTTCTTGCTGCCAGCTAGAAGATTGTCAATGCGCTGGGGGATCAGGGCCCGCAGCGGGATCTGGTAGGGGTAGGTAGGGGCTTGGGCATCTTGGTTGTGGCTGGGGGGCAGCGAAAAATCCGGCAGCAGGCACTCGTGAAAATCAATAGGGTACTGCCCCACCCCCACCGAATCGTAGAAGATGAAGGGGCGCCCGCGGTTTAGCTCCGATTCCCGCGTGGTGATATCCGACTCGTAGATGGTGAACCCCTCCGGGTAGGCAAGGCTGGGCCGACCGAGGATGCGCCGCGACTCGCGGATGTAGGGGTACTTGGAGAGACCACTGGCAGTTCCCATCGGGCTATTGGGCCCTTTGAGGTAGCGGTAGCGCAGGTAAAAGTCCTTTTGAAAGTCAGGATCCGCCTGCTGCAGGAGAAAATCCGTCCGCCCCGCCACCAGCCAGTAGAAGAAGCCTTTAGCATGTTGCTCGGCCCGCCGCAGCGCCTCTACCCGCAAGCCCCCCATCCAGCCGCCGGGATCCAGATGGGCTTGCAGTTGCTCGTGGGTGAGGATGAGGTTCTTGTCTGGCCCGGTGATGCGCCAGTCGTTGCCCCAGGTCCAGTTCTGCAGGGATTGATCCCCCACCCGGATGGCCTCTTCCCCAAAGCCAAATACCTGTCCCCGGATGCGGCGGTAGGTGAAGACCAGGGCAAAGTTAAAGCGCGGCTGTTCAAAGCTGTAGTAGGGGCCGTGCAGCGGGTCGTTGTAGAACTCCGGCTTGATGGGCACCTGGGGCACAGCGGAGCGCTCGACAACAAAGGTGTAGGTAAACCCCTGGGTGCAGTAGGGATCCCTGTAGGGCTTGGAGCTGGGCTCCCAGCGGCTTTCCCCATCCGTGCCAAGGCGGTAGGGCACCCGCACCAGGGGCAACAGTTCGCCGGTTTCGGTAGCATCGATAACTACCCAAGGTAGGGTTTTGCCCTGCCGCTGCGGCGGCGGCTCAAAGCGCAGGATCTCTTTGTCCCAGTCTGCGGTGGGCTCTAGGCGGTAAAAATCCAGCAAGTAGGTGGAGAGATCCCCCCGATTCTCCGGCTGGACGCCGGCGTGTTTGGGAATATTGCGGATGGCCTGCACACTGCGGATTTGGTAGTTCTCAATCTCCACGTCCTTGACCACCGTCTCGGTAAACAGCCGCAACTGCCCCGACTGCAGGTAGGGATCCAACATCTCTCGGATGACCTGGTGGCCCACCTGGGGTGAGAAGCAGAGCACGCTCACCCAGCACTTGCCGGGGTTGGGATCACCGCCGTACTTTTCCCGCACCCGGCGGCGAAACTCTCTATAGCCCTGGGGAAAGATCTCGTTTTCCCGCTGCAGGGGCCGCTCATCCAAAGCCGAGACCCCCTGGGCGCTCACCTGGCCGCCAATCCAGTCGGTCATTTCGGTCATGCACACCTGTCGCCCCAAGCGCAGGGCATCGTAGGCCGCCGCCACCCCCCCCAGCCCGCCCCCAGCGATGAGGATCTCGCAAGGGATGCGGGTTTCCGGCAGAGGCTGGGCCAGAGCCGCCCCGGCGCCCAAGATCCCGGCCCCCAGGGCACCGCAGCCCCATCCCTTTAGGTTGAATGCCAGCTTCATCCCTGCCCCGTAACTCGGCCTGCCGGACTTTCCGGCAACTTTTATCATGGGGGAAAGCGCTGCAACTGCTCATGCCGGATTCCACCTTCGTCATCACCACACCCATCTACTACGTCAACGCTGCCCCCCACATCGGCAGCGCCTACACCACCATGGCGGCGGATGCCATCGCCCGTTACCACCGCCTGCGGGGCAAGGATGTGCTGATGGTAACGGGAACTGACGAGCACGGCCAGAAGATCCAGCGCACCGCTGAAGAGCGCGGCCTTCCGCCGCAGCAGCACTGTGACGAGATTGCCGCCCAGTTTGTGGAGCTTTGGCGGTTGCTGGATATCCGCTACGACCGCTTTATCCGCACCACTGACCCTCGCCACAAGGCCATTGTGCGGGAGTTTTTTCAGCGGGTTTGGGAGCAGGGGGATATTTTTGTTGGACGGCAGCAGGGCTGGTACTGCGTTGCCTGCGAGGAGTTCAAGGACGAGTCAGAGCTCCTAGAAGGTGGGTTTTGCCCCCTTCACCCCAACAAGAAAGTGGAGTGGAAAGACGAAGAAAACTACTTTTTTCGCCTCTCTCGCTACCAGGAAAAACTGGAAGCCCTCTATGCGGAGCACCCGGAGTTCATTCAACCGGAAAGCCGCCGCAACGAGGTCATTAACTTTGTCAAGCAGGGCCTGCGGGACTTTTCCATCTCTCGCCCCAGCGTCTCCTGGGGGATCCCCTTCCCGGCGGATCCCAGCCAAACCCTTTACGTTTGGTTTGATGCCCTCATTAACTACCTCAGCGCCGCCTTGGATCCTCACGACGAGCCCACCCTGGAGAACGCCCTGCGCCGCTACTGGCCTGCCGATGTGCATCTAGTGGGTAAGGACATCGTCCGTTTTCATGCCATCTACTGGCCGGCCATGCTCATGTCGGCAGGGCTGCCGCTGCCTAAACAAATCTTTGGCCACGGCTTTCTCACCAAAGATGGCCTCAAGATGGGCAAAAGCCTGGGGAACACGCTGGATCCCTTTGAGCTGGTGCAACGCTACGGCGCCGATGCCGTGCGCTACTATTTCTTGACCGAAATTGAGCTGGGCAAGGATGGCGACTTTAGCGAGGGCCGCTTCATCGAGGTTCTCAATGCTGACCTCGCCAACGACCTGGGGAATCTGCTCAACCGCACCCTCAATATGCTCAAAAAATACCAGCCCGACTACCGCATTCCCCCGGTGCAGATCGCAGCGGATCACCCCCTCAAAACCCTGGTCGAGCGCCTAGCCCCGGCGGTGGCCGATGCCTACGAGCGGCTGGATCCCAGCTCCGCTGCCCGCAAAGCCCTTAGCTTGGCCCAAGCCAGCAACAAATACCTTGACGAGCAGGCTCCCTGGACGCTGCACAAGCAGGGGCAAAGCGAACAGGTGGCCCAGATCCTCTACGCCGTTTTGGAAAGCGTGCGCTGGGTGGCGGTAGCCCTTTCGCCCATTATTCCTAGCCTCAGCCTCAAGATCCTGCAGCAGATGGGGTTTCCTTTGCAGGATGTTACCCAATTGCGCTGGGATCCAGACGCCAGTTGGGGCCGGCTTCCCGCCGGGCAAGAGCCCCAACCTCCTGTGCCCGTCTTCCAGAGGATTCTCAGATAGCTCTCACGGATTGGTGGCATCGGGTCGGGAAGGCTGCGCATTGGGGGGGGATCCCTCTGGCGTTGCTTTGCTGGCAAAAGAGCGCATATCTCCCAAGGGAATGCTTGGCGCAGCAGCAGAAAAAGGTCGACCAGCTTGGCCTGAGCGCAACTGAGGGTTACGCATGGCGGTGGGGGGAGTCTCGCTGGACAGCGCCTGCCAGGCCGCCCGTACCCCTGCCCAAAGGCTGCGGACATTGACCTGAGCGCCACGGGCTTGGTTGCGGGCCCCTTCCAGGGAGCGGTTCACCTGCTTCACCACCTGTCCGGCCCCCTTGACCCCTTCGTCGAGGCTGTCGGCGATCTCGCTCACTTCCAAGCTGGTCAGACGCAAAGCCTCCAGCGTAGGGGGCAATTCCCGCAGCAGCGTGTCGAAAAAGCGTTCCACGCTCTGGGCGGCTCGACCCAATTGAATGACGGCAGGCAGCAGGGTCAGGATCACCGCCAAAATGCCCACTGCCACCAGACCTACCGAGAGGCCCAACCAAAATACCGGCTCGGTCATCGCGCTTCTTCCTGTCGATCTTGGGCTTCTAAGTTTGCTTCTTCCCTGGCCCAGGCGCTGCGGTTTTGGGCTTGGCTCAGTTCTTGTCGTTTTTGCAGCATGGCCTCTTTGCCCACCGCCACCGCCTGCTGCAGTCGTAGCAGTGCTTCGTCCAGACTTTTTTGAGCAGAGTCAAGCAGCTTTTCCGATTGGTATTGCAGGCTGCTGGTCACGTCTTCTGCCACCTCCGGCAGCGCCTCTGCCGATTTTTTCAAGAGTCGCCGCGTCTCCCGTCCGCTGCGGGGAGCTAAGAGCAGGCCAATAGCCGTGCCCACTGCCGTTCCCAGCAACAGCCCACCAATAAACGCGCCGGTTCGGTTCTCCGCCATGCTTTGCCAGAGTTGAGTTGGATACGGGTGGCCCCGAAACCAGACTACCTCAAGATCTCTGCGGATCGACGGGCTTTCTGCTTCTGCTGGCCGCCCCTAGAGAATCCGCAGGGGATCCACATCCAAGCTGACGCGGATCCCTTGGGGGGGATGGCCAATCGCGGTGTGAATCTGTGCAGCGAGCTGGGAGCGATCCCAAGCTTGATCGGGAAGCTGCTTTAACAGGATCTGCCAGCGGTAGCGTCCGGCAACCCGCTCCACCTGGGCCGGCCCCGGCCCTAGCACCTCTGCCGGGATCCCCTGCAGACGTTCGGCCACCTGATGGCAGTAGCGCTCCAGAGCCTCCAGGCGAGTGCTGCTCAAGCGGATCAAGATCAAGGCTCGATAGGGAGGATAGCCCCCCTCTTGCCGTTGCTGTAGCTCGGCCCGCAAAAACCCCTCGTAGTCGTGGGCCAGCACGGCCCGCAAAATCGGGTGCTCCGGCAGATAGGTCTGGATGATCGCCTGCCCCGGCAGGGATCCCCGGCCTGAGCGGCCCGCCACTTGGGTGAGCAGTTGAAAGGTGCGCTCGCCGGCGCGGTAGTCGGGCTGGTGCAACAGGCCGTCGGCAGCCATCACCCCCACCAGCGTCACCTGGGGAATGTCCAGCCCTTTGGTGAGCATCTGGGTGCCCACCAGCACCTGGGCCTTGCCGCTGCGAAACTGCTCCAGCAGCTCCCGGTGGGATCCCTTGCGGCGGGTGGCGTCGCTGTCGTAGCGCAGAATCTCTAGCTGTGGCCAATGCTGGTGCAGCACTTCCACTACTTTTTGCGTGCCGGTGCCGAAGTGCTTCAGGTAGGCGGATCCACAGGCGGGGCAGCGCTGCGGATGGGGCTGGCGGGCGCCGCAGTAGTGGCAGCGCAGCTCTTGCCGGCCCTCCAGGTGAAAGGTGAGGGAGACGTCGCAATGGGCGCAGGTGAGGACAAAGCCGCAGCCGCGGCAGAGGACAAAGGTGCTGTAGCCGCGGCGGGGAACGAAGAGGATGGCCTGTTCCCCCCGCTCCAGCGTCTGCTGCAGGGCCTGGTGCAGACGGCGGCTGAGGATGCTGCGGTTGCCGGCCTGGAGCTCCTGGCGCATATCCACCAGCTCCAGTTGGGGCAGGGTGGTCGGGATCCCAGCTTGGGGAATGCGCTGCGGTAGGGTCAGCCGGATCCACCGCTGCGGATCCTGGAGATGGGCGGCGTAGGTTTCCACCGCCGGTGTGGCACTGCCCAAGACCAAGGGACAGTTGGCCAGCTCGGCCCGCCACTCGGCCACCTGACGGGCGTGGTAGCAGGGCTGGGGCTGATCCTGCTTGAAGCTGTCGTCGTGCTCCTCGTCCAAAACGATGAGGCCGAGGTTGGCTAAGGGGGCAAACACCGCCGAGCGGGTGCCAATCACCACTTGGGGAGTGGCGGTCAACATCTGTCGCCAGGTGTCGTAGCGCTCCCCCTCCGAGAGGCCGCTGTGGTAGGCCCACACCTGGGATCCCAGCCGCGCCCGCAAGCGATCCATCAGTTGTGGGGTAAGGCCGATCTCCGGCACCAGCACCAGCGCCGACCGCCCTTGTTGCAGCACCTGGGCGATCACCTGCAGGTACACTTCCGTCTTGCCAGAACCGGTGACCCCGTGCAGGAGAAACCGCCGGGGCCGACCCAAGGCTTGTCGGATCGCCTCCACCGCCTCGGCCTGGGCTGCCGTCAGGGGCTTGGGCAGATCCCGCCACCCCGGCAAGTGGGCATCTGCCAGCCGCAGCAGCGGTCGCTCGTAGAGGTGGACACGGCCTTTGCGGGCCAGCCCCTGCAACACCGCTCGGCTCACTCCTGCCAAGCGCTCCCACTCGGTGAGCAGCAGCTCCCCCCCTTTTTGCTTGAGGATCTGCAGCGCCTTCTGCTGGGGCAAGCTCAGCCCCTCCGAGGAGTCGTCGGCCAGACTGGCAGCCAGTTGGGTTTTCATCCTACCCCCCTGCTGCTCCTGCCAAAAGCTCTCCACCCAACCCCGTCGCTGCAGTTCCCGCAGGGCCAGCTCGGCGCCGGGCATCTGCTGTTGGATGTAGCGCCAAGACAGCTCTCCCCCTTTGGCCTGCAGCAGCTCCAGCAGGGTTTGGGCAGCCGGCGAACATCCCCCCACCGCTTCCGGGCATCGCACCAGGCGGATACGCCGCTGAGAACGGCTGAGCAAACCAGGGGGCAGAACCGTGCGCACCACCTGGGCCAGAGGGGTAAGGTAGTAGTCGGCCACCCGCTGCAGCAAGGGCCAGAATTCCTTGGGCAGGATCCCTTTGGCCACCACCGCCTCGATCTCCCGCACCGATTGCGGATCCACTCCTGCCGGCAGCTCCGAGCGCCAGCCCAAAGCCACCCCCCCTGCGATCTGTTGACCAAAGGGCACACTGAGCAGGTCGCCGGCCTCTGGGGTGGATCCCTCTGGCACGCGATAGGTAAAGCAACCGCCCAAATGGGGATGATCCACCCACACTTCCAGCCAGCGGGGGGGAAGAGGCTGCATCACGGACGGGGCAAGAACCTGGGCAGATCGACCGCCCGCTTGCTTGCCCGAGCCGGCAGGGGCTGAATTGGGGGCTTGGGAGACAGAGCTTGATCGCTCGCGCCAGCAGGTCTGGAGGTATCGGCACGAGGCGGGACATCCAGGCCCTTGCGCTCCAACGCCGCCTTCAAGCTCAGCACATGCATCTGCTGCTGCTCGTACTTGTCTTTGAGGGATCGGTTTTCTTCCCAGAGAGCAGCTCGTTCTGCTTGTAAGACCTTCAACTGCTCTGCCAAAGTTTCCGCTTGCTTCTGCAGATGGGCGATGGCACTCTGGGCAGAGCGCAATTCTGGCTGCCGGTCAGGCTGGGCGGCCAACTGTTCCAAGGCAGCCTGCAACTGCTGCTCCAGGGTGGAGAGATGCTGCTGGGCTTGGGCGTACCGTTCCTGGAGATGGCGGTGTTCTTGCTGCCAATGGGCAATTTCTGCCTGGGCTTGGGAGAGAGCCGCTTGCAGCGCCTCGGCCTGAGCTTGCCATTGCTGTTGCAGCCGTTGCTGCTCCTGGGATCCCTGATGCAGATGTTCCTGCTGAGCTTGCAAAGCGGCCAGCTGAGCCTGGGCTTCGGCCAGGGCTGCTTCCAGCTCCTGCCGTTGTTCCCGCCAGCGCTGCTCGGCTTCCGCTTCTGTCTCGGCATAGCCGGCCAAACGGGCCTCGAGATGCTCCCGTTGCTCTTGCCAGGCGGCCTGTTGGTCGCTGTACAGAGCCCGTAGGCTGCTCAGCTCCGCCTGAGCTTCGGCAATTTGGGTGCGGGCCAGACAAAGCTCCGCCTTAAAGCGTTGCAGCATTTCCACCCGCTTTTCTGCCACATCTTGGGCTTCCAGAAGAGAAGCTTGCAGCTCCTGCTGACGGTGTTCCCATTGACGGCGCTCCTGCGCGTGGGCCAGGCGGAGCTGCTCGATCTGCTCTTGTAAAGCCTCGATATCCTGCCGCTGCCGGTCATTTAAACGTTGTCGAGCGGCAAGCTGAGCTTCCTGCTCCGAGATCTGGACCTTCTGCTCCGCCAAAGTCTGCTGCAACTGTTGCAGGACGCGCTCCCGCTCCTGCAGCGCCTTCTCCTGTTCGGCCACCTTCTGGCGCAAAGCGCAACATTCTGCCTCAAGGCCAGCATCTGCAGAGGGTTGGGCTTTCAGTTGCAAAAGCTCTATCTGCTGTTGCTGCCGGCGGGACTGCAATTCCGCCTGAGCCAGTTGACTGCGCAGAGCCTGAACCTCGGCCTGCAGTTTCTCCTGAAGGATTCGCCGCTCTTGGAGCTCGGCTTCGGCTTTGAGCAGACGGTTCTCCAGTTGCTGTCGCTGGGCCAAATGGCGCTCTGGGTCGGGATCCGATTCCGTTCGCGCTCCTCGGACGGAATCCTTGGCCGACCTGCCTGCTTGAGCCTCTGGAAGGATGGGATCCGAGTCGCCTGAGGAGGGAGCACGCATAGGTTGAAGGGGAGATGCAGCAGTTGGGGTGAATGATAAAGTTCCCTGCAGTATAGAGAGATTTTTGGGCGGGTTCAAGCCAGAAGATTGAACTCGCGAGATCTCTTGCCGATCCCGCTCTGCGCCAGACGAAGTGCCATCAGACTGGCTTGGACGCATTCTTTCTTGTGCAGTTCCAGAATCCCGAAACTGGGACTGGGCAGAAGCGCTCGGCTGACTTTTTTTCGGTCGTGGGGCGCGAGCCCGACGGAATGGGGACTCTGACCCGCTGCTGCTCCGAGAACCGGCCACGATTGCCCCCTTGGATCACCCACAACACCCACCCTGCGGCTGCACCATTGTGCCACACTCCCATCGCGAAGTGCTACGCAGGACAGCTTGGGCTTCTTCTAAAACGTCAACCTAAGTAGAATGTGCCTAAGCTCCGCGCAGGGGTTTCCAGGAATGAAGCTGAAGGGGATAGGGGCGACCAACCGCTAAGCTAATCTAACAATGGACTTCCATCCTCATGCCCAATGCCGATTGTGCTCATCTGTGGCCCTGCCCGCTGCGGCAAAAGTCGGCTGGCGGAGAACCTGGCGGCTGCTTCCGGCCTGCCGGTCATCTATCTGGCCACCGGGCCCAAACCCGACCCTGAGGCCGACCCGGAGTGGGCCGAACGGGTTCAGCGGCATCGGCAACGGCGTCCCCCCACTTGGCAAACCTGGGAAACCGGGCCCGACCTGGGGGCCGACCTGCAAAAGCTGCCCCAGCCCTGTTGTGCTCTGGTGGATTCGCTGGGGGGGTGGGTGGCGCAGGGCCTAGACTGTCCCGCTGCAGAATGGGATCCCTTGGTGCAATCCTTCTTGGCAACCTTGCCAGTCCACAGGGGGGAGATCATCCTGGTGTCAGAAGAGGTGGGCTGGGGGGTGGTGCCCGCCTATCCGTTGGGACGCCGCTTTCGGGATCGGATGGGGGAGCTCACCCAAAAGCTGGCTCCTCTGGCCGACCAGGTGTTTTTGGTAACCGCAGGCTTTGCCCTCGATCTCACCCGCTGGGGGATCCCGGTGGCAGGCGAGGTGGGGCAGAGCTGAGATAAGCTGCATTTGCAAGTCAGATATCAGATAGCCGTGTCGTCGTGCCGATTACCTTCTACCTTCCTGCCAAGGCCATCCAATCTCTGGATCTCACCCCTGGCCACGAATTAATGAAAACCCTGATGGCGGATCCCGTCCGGGCTGCCCAACAGGTGCAATGCGCCATCGATTGGCCGCGCAGCCCCGACGATCCGCGCGAGCTGTCGGAGATCCCGGAGGTGCGCCTGTGGTTTATCCGTTGGGATACGGTCTGCCCCTGGATGCCCTACTTCCTCAACTGGCGCCAAGGAGAGCTGGCCCGCTACGCAGCTATGTTGGTGCCTCATCAATTCAACCCTCGCGAGGGCATTGTTTACAACCCAGAAGCACTGGAAATCTTTGTCTATCAGAAGATCTTTGTGTTGATGCGTTGGTTCAAGCAGCAGAAACTGGGATCCCTCTCGATGCTGCGGGATATGGCTTTGGTGTTTGGCTTCGAGGTTCAGCCGGAGTTTCTCACTCTCTGGGAGTCTGAGGCGGGGGATCCAGAATCATGAGGGTGATGGTGGCCGATACTTGGCCGGCGATCCCCGGAGCCGCAGCAGTGGCCGGCGCCTGGCAAGAGGTGACCCAAAACCCTTGGGGCCGGCTCAGGGTGGATTCCAACCCTTCGGAAGCTCAGCTCAAGGCCCTCTGGCAACAAATCTGCGAGTGGGCAGGAGAAAAAGATCCCCTACTGGTTCTGCCGGGCAGTGTCGCCGATCCCCTGGGGCCAGGCCAAACCTGGGCGGATCTGGCCCATGCGTGGGGGTTCAGCTTGCTCTTAACGCTGCAACGGAAGGCCGCCCTGAGCCAAGCAACCGTCTTTGCCGCCCTGATGCGCCAAGCCAAGGCCCGCAGCTTGGGGTGGGTGCTGGTCGGATCCCTGCCCGAAACCGAGGATCCCCAAGCTTTGGAAGAGCTGGATGCAACTTTGATCCCACACCTGGAGGCTCAAGTCGGAATACCGGTGCTGGGGAGAATGACTCTGGATGGGCAGATCCTTTGGGACACCGATTTCCTGGAGCAACTGGGCTACGTTCGTTGATCTCCTTCCCATGACAGGAGCCTGAGGCTCGCCCGCCAAGCCCTTGTTGTGGAGCGCTATCCCTAACTCCCCTCTCCCTCAGGGAGAGGGGCTGGGGGTGAGGGATGGGAGAGGGGCTGGGGGTGAGGGTAGCGTCAGATGCCAGGAACCAGACTTGAACTGGTGACACGAGGATTTTCAGTCCTCTGCTCTACCAACTGAGCTATCCCGGCTCTGGGCTTATTATCTTACAACCCTGCGAAGGCTTTCGGCAACTGGTAATACCCCCCATTCAGCCAATCAGTTTCTCCAAAGCCTCCATCTGGGGAATGCAGAGAACCTCTCGGGTGCGATCCCGGCGGATCAGCTCTTCCTGCTCCAGCTTAGACAGGACACGGGTGACCGTTTCCCGAGCCAAGCCGCTCAAGCTGCTCAGCTCCCGATGGGGCAAGTTGGGAATCTCTACGCCACCCCGGCTGACCCGGCCACGAGACTCGGCCAAGAACAGCAGGATATCGGCAACACGGGCCGTACTACTGGCCTCGCGTAACTGCAGACGACGGTTGATCTGCCGCAAACGACGCGACATGAGTTGAGCAAGTCGGATGCCGGCCTGGGCATCCGAGGCCAAAAAAGCCCGAAAGTGCTGGGCCGACAGACAACTGACTTTGGTGGCTGTTAGGGCTATGACATCGGTGGAACGGGGCGCTTCGTCCAAGGCGGCCATCTCCCCGAAGACTTCTCCTGGGCCGAGAATGGTGAGGGTGATCTCCCGGCCTTCGAGATCATGGGTGCGAATCTTGACCCACCCTTCCAGGATAAAGTAAACGGCGTTGCCCCAGTCATTTTGTAGCAAGATGGCCTGATTGGCCGGGTGGGAGCGCAACGACATTTGCCCGGCCAGAACCTCTAGCTTCTCAGGAGGGAAGCCCTCGAACAGGAGCATCAGGCGCAGGTCATCTGAAGTTACATCGCTCACCGCTGGATCCTCCTGCAGGCGGTCAATTCTGGTCGAGTTGGGTGAGAAAAGGGTGGGGGCCTTTAAAGACACGTTGACACACTTCCCAACCTCCTGCTGGCTTTGTGTAAGGCGAAATGTTCGGGTAAGCGCACCCCTGTTCCCTGCTCAACAAGAGCTGCTGCCCTCCTCTACAGCCATTGCAAATAGCGATGCAGCGGATGGTTGTGTCGATCCCCAACTCCCTTCTCCCTCTGGGAGAGGGGCCGGGGCGCGGCGGGTTCGGGAAGTGTCTTTCGGGTTGGAAATAACCTCAACCCGCAAACGGTGAAATCCACCTTGCTCATGTCAATTTTCCTGACTGGGTGCAGTTTGAGTCGAGACCCAAAGCTGCTGAAGTTGAGAGGGCCAATCTTGACTGGTATCCAGAACCCTCAAAAAAGGCCGTTCCAACTCGGAAAACTCCTCCCAGTGGGCTTGTTGCTCGGTAAGCATCTCGGCCGTGGCATCGGCAATGTCGGCAGGGCGCTGCTCAACTCCATCGATGCAGCCGGTTTGAGGAGCTTGGCTGCGGCGTTGCAGGCGCTCTCGCAAAACAGGCTCAGGGGCGTAACAGTGGAGAATGTGCAGCGGGATCCCCCGTTGTTGGGCCTGCGCAATGGCTATTCCCCGCAGCGCCTGCCGGTCGAACTTGGCATCCAGAATCACGGTGTAGCCCTCCTGGGCCAGCTCCACGCCCAACTGCACCAGGCGGCGGTAGGTTTTATCGGTCATCTCCGGGGTATAGACCGCCGGCCCCCCCCGTTGCCATAAGGGGATCCCGGCCAAATGCTTGCGCACGGCATCGGAGCGAATGTGAATGGCTCCCTGCTGACGGGCTAGGTGACGGGCCACCGTACTTTTGCCGGATCCCGACAATCCCGACATTAAGAACAACTGCCCCTGCTTGGGGAGAGTGTATTCCCAGGCCAGGCGATAGTACCGAGCAGCAGTGCGGAAGGCCGTTGCCTTGGTTTCCTCTGTTGCCGTGGGATCCTCCAGCAAAAAAGAGGTAACCTTGGCCCGCACATAAGCTTGGCGATTGAGGTAGATGGGCAGGATTTTCAGCCCTTCCCAATCTCCGGTTTCTTCCAAGTAAGTGTTCAAATAGACGTTGCCCAGATCCGGACGATAGCGGGCATCCAGATCCATCACTGCATAGGATACGTCGTACATGACATCCACAAAGCGAAAGGCTTCGTTGAACTCGATGCAATCAAAAAGTAGGATCTTCCCTTCCCAAAAACAGATGTTGCGCAGGTGCAAATCCCCGTGGCATTCACGAATGCGGTCTTGTTCTATTCTTTGTTGGAAAAGCTCCTGCCGCTCGGCAAAAAAGCGATCGGTGTAGGCTCGGGTTTCTCGATATTGCCGAGCTGTTTGGGGGCCGCCGATGTAGCGCTGGGTTTGGGCGTAATTCTCGTCAAAGGCCTCGCGCACCCGTTCTGGCCGGCCAAAGCTGCGAATGTAATCGTTGGTCTCGGCCCGGGCATGAAACATCGCCACCACCCGCCCCAGCTCTTCCATCAAGGCCGGCGTCAGCTCTCCTCGCTCAAAGAGGTTGCTGAACAGTTGCTCTTGGGGAAATTGCCGCATTTGCAGGGCGTATTCTACAAGCTCGCCGCTGCCGCTGAACTGAAAGCGGCCATTGGTTTGAAAAATAGGCAACACCTGCAGATAAAGGCCGGGAGCGCCGCGTTGGTTCATGCGCAGCTCCTCTTGGCAAAAGTGGCGCCGCTGCTCTAGGGTGGTGAAATTCAAAAAGCCGAAATCCAGAGGCTTTTTCACCTTATAGGCATAGTCCCCCGTCAGCAGAATATAGGAAATGTGGGTTTGAATAAGCTGAATGGGATCCTGCGCCGGATGAGGGTAGAAGGCGGGATCCAGCATCGCTTGGATCAAAGGGGGCAGGTGGGCATCGGCCATGAAAAACGATAGAGATGGAAAGGTTGGGGTTAGGGATCCCGATCTTCCGCCACCTATTCCCTGAAGAGCAAGGCAGCCTCCTGAGGGGAGAGGCGGATCAGGCTGATCCCTTGCTTAATTAGGGTATCTTGAGCTGCACCGGAAAGGGCGTAGGGCCAGACCAGATACTTGGTGTTGATGTAGTCTTGTCCGCGCTTGGCCAGGTTCACCTGTTCCGAGAGCATGCGCACCTCTGGCCCGCGGCTGATGGTGGCTTCGGCCCGGCGAATGCGCTGCATCAATTGGCTGAACAGCTCCTGGGGCTGCTGCACAAACACCACAATGGCCAAGTCACAGGGGTTGTAATAGTTGCCGATGCCACAGAGGAGCAGGGCTTCACTGCAGAGAACGAGGCTTTCCTGGTCTCCCAAGGCCACCACCGGATACAGAAAGGTGCGCACATCCTCCAGTTGCCAGTGGTTAAAAGAGTGGCTATCCACCTCTCCCCGCACCCAAGAGGAGATGGCAGGAAAAACCGCTTCACTCAACAGCCGATAGGCCGTCTGGGGCCGTCCCAGCCAGCAGAGGGCATTTTCGTAGAAGCTCTCGTTCTCCAACAGGTGGGGGGTGAGAGGAGCGACCATGGGCAGATCCTCGACCAACTTTTCCAGCATGCCTACTCGGGGATGGTTAAGGCAATTTTGCCCAGAACGGATCCCTGCTCCAGCAGCCGGTGGGCGGCAGCCGCTTCGGCCAGAGGAAAGGTATGGCTGAGCTGGATCCGCAGTTGGCCCTGGTCGATGAGGCGGGCACACTGCCTGAGAATTTCCGCCTGGTTTTGCTGGGCGTTGGTGAGGTTTTTCAGCATCGGGGTGAGCATCAGCTCGAACCCCACCCGCAAGTTGCGGTCGCGGGCCACCCGCCAATCGGTCTCCGGGGCCGGCGCCAGCAGGGTGACGATATCCCCGTACACGCGCACCGCGGGGAAGGTCTGCTCCAAGATCGCGCCGCCCAAAGTATCCAGGGCCAGATCCACCCCTTCCCCCCCTGTCCAGTCCCAAACGGCCCGCACAAAGTCGGTCTGCCGGTAGAAGATGGGCAAGTCGGCCCCCAAAGAACGGACAAACACCGCCTTTTCTGGGGTGCTCACGGTGGTGGCCACTTTGGATCCCCGTAGGCGGGCCAGTTGGATGGCCACATGGCCAACTCCACCCGCTCCCCCGTGGATAAGCACACGTTGGCTGGCCTGCAGCCGTCCCCGGTCGTAAAGGGCTTCCCAGGCGGTGATCAGCACCAGCGGAGCAGCCGCAGCTTCGGCAAAGCTCAGTGTTCTGGGCTTGGGAGCCACAAAGCGCTCGTCCACCACGATCAGCTCGGCATAGTTGCCCGCCTGCCTGCCCAGACCGCCGTGGCAGAAGTAAACCTCATCTCCCACCGTAAAGTGCCTGACGCCGGATCCCACGGCTTCCACAACGCCGGCACCGTCACACCCCAAGATGGCTGGCATCTCTTCGGGGTAGAAGGTGCCTCGCCGCCGCAGCTTGGTGTCGATGGGGTTGACGCCGGCTGCCCTGAGGCGGATGCGCAGCTCCCGCTCACCGCGAATCTGAGGTTCAGGGACTTCTCGGAGCTGCAGAACCTCTGGCCCACCGGCCACACTCATGACCACAGCTTTCATGCGCTCAAGTTGTTCGGTTCTGGTTGGATTGGCCCGTTCAATGGATGCAAGATAAGACTTGGCATTATCGACCATCACCGGGGAACTCCCATAGCATTCGGGTAACATTTGGAAAAAGCTGCATCGAGAAATTCCCCGATGAGGGGCAGCACTTGTTCCCCATGCAAGGCAGGGATAGCATGGCTGGCGCCGGGCAGGATCTTGAGCTGCGCTCCGGGGATCCCTGCGGCGTAGGTTCGGCAGTGCCAGAGGGGGATGGTGTCGTCCTGTTCGGCGGCAACCACCAGGGTGGGGGCCTGAATGTGTTTGAGGTAACGCTCAACCGTATCGACGGCAGCTTGCGGGCGCAGACGTTGTCGGAGAAATTGCCGGGCCACCGGTTGTTGGCGCAGGGATCCGCGCAACCACAAGAGTTGAGCCAGTTTGTCTTCCCAATGCCACCATCGGGCCAGGGGGGTGATCGCCCGCAACAGCCAATCGACCCAAACGCTTTCCCAGAGCAAGGGCCGCAAATGGCGGTAGCGTTTGACAAAGCTGTCGTCGCGGATCCCGGCAGGGGCCAACAAGACCAACCCCCGCAGTGGATACCGCACGGCATAGGCCGCTGCCACCCAGCCGCCAAAAGAATGGCCCACCAGAACCGGAGCCGATAGGCCCAGCGCCTGGACAAATCCGCGCACAAACTCCACTTCTGCACCGATGTCGTAGCGCAAGGCCGGCTGGCTGGACTGCCCGAACCCCAGCAAATCGAGGGCGATGCAGCGGTACTCGCCTCCCAACCCCTGCATCAGCGGCCACCAATTGGCGTGGGTGGCCATAAAACCGTGCAAAAACAGCAGGGGGATCCCGTCTCCCCACTCTCGATAGGCGGCCCAGCAGGACTCTGCCCCTGGGATGTTCAATCCTTCCAATTTCACCCTCTGCAGCGGGATCGCTTGAACGCGCGCTCGTAACTCCGCCAGGCGCTGCGCCAAAGGCAGCCGTTCCAACAGCTCTTGCTCGATCATCGGCCCATCGTCAGCAGATACAGCCTTTTCCCGTGCTACGCCAAGGTCACCCCGCCGCGAACGGGTGAGGGGACAGAGCCCTTGATGGATCCCAGGCAGCACTTCTTCTGAGGATCTTGTAGAGATCTTAACTGATCCCAAAAACTCCCACGGGGTCGGGAAAAGCTGCGACTCAACCGAGCAACTGCAAATGGGGAGGGGGGATTTTCAGCCAGTCCTGGCGGGTCAGTAGCCCTTGGAGAAAGCGGGTGGCCGCCTGCGATTGATAGCGCTCCGGGTTAAAAGCCAGCCAGAGGGTACGCCGTATCTGCAGCCCTTCCACCGCCAGCTTTTGGAACCGACCTTGCTCCACATCGGCTCCCACCGCCACCGTCGACAAAAAAGCCACCCCCAAACCCGCCTGGACTGCATTTTTGATGGCTTCAATCGAGCTGAGCTCCAGCCGCACATTCAGTTGAGCCGGGTTGATGCCGTGGCGATTCAACACCCGGTCGATGGTCTGCCGCGTGGAAGACTGGGGATCCAGAGTGATAAAAGGCAAAGTCAACAGATCCGCTAGAGCAGGAGAGTCAACGGCACAGCCGGGGGCGCCGACCAGCACGTATTCATCTTCCGCCAGAGCCATCACCTTCAAGTGCCGCTGTAAGTCAAACGGGATCTCCCCACCGACAATGGCCACGTCCAATTGACCATCCACCAACTTCTGGGCGATTCGCCGCGTGGATTGCACCAAGAGCTGCATCGAAATCTGGGGATAGCAGCGGTGATATTGCGCAATCAAAGAAGGCATGACATAGGTGCCCACCGTTTGGCTGGCCCCCAAAACCAGGTGCCCTCGCTCCATTGCTTGCAAATCTGCCAGAGCCTCGAGGGTTTCATGGCACAGCTTGAGGATGCGCTCGCTGTACTGCAGCAATACTTTCCCGGCATCCGTCAACTCCACCTTGCGCCCACTGCGGTCGAACAACACCACCCCCAACTGCCGCTCCAGGTTCTGCACCTGCAAGCTGACAGCGGGTTGGGAGACAAACAGGCTATCGGCAGCACGGCGAAAACTACCCTGCTGGGCAATTGCCCGCACAATGAGAAGTTGATCTAGGGTAAACGGCAACTCATCCGGCATAAGGAACTCCAAACTGCCCGGCGGGATCTCTTTCAGTTCCCTGAGGAGCTGGGCAGCCCAGGATTGGAAACCCACATGAGATCATCATAAACAAGCGAGAAATCTAAAGAGAACAGCTCAGCCCCTCCCCGGCAGCTCGGCTGCGGGGGTTGACCAGCCAAGGATAGAGAGGGAGGCCTGGAACTTACAGGCTGTTTTAGCGAAAAGCGACCTAAAGTTCCCAGTTAAGAGCTACGCCAGGACTTCATCCCGCCAACGCGACTGGCCGTGGGGAGCAGGTCAGCGAGGGCCATAGGACGTCCAATAGCCGCGCCCCTGTTGCCTTGCCGCAGTGGCTGCTTCTCTGAGGATAGGGCCATACTTGAGGCCATCGGTTCGCCCAGACAACAGGCCATGGCCCAAAAACAGCATTTCCTGGTTGATGAGGGTATTGGCCTGCCAAACGTAGGCAGGTAACGTGGGAGCGGGAGCCAGGGCAGGATCCAACTCCAGAAACACCTCCCGTCCCAGCAAAGCCGTCTGCAAATATTGGCCGGCATTGTAAACCGCCAAAGGGGTTTGTCCGCGCAGCTCCGTCCACGTAGGATTGATCTCCGCCGGCAGGGGATCGATCCCGATCAGTTGCACCAGCCGCAAATCCAAATCCCCTTCAAGCTGGACAACCAGGGTGTTGTTGTCGACCACCCGAACTATGGCTGCACGCTTTAGATCGCGCAGCTCCGGACGCGCCACCCGTGTCAGGGCCCAAGCGGGCCATGCCGAGCACAGCAAGGGCAAAGCCAGAACGCTGCCCAGTTTGATAAGGCTCCGTCCATTGGCTACAAGCAGGGATCTGGGGCGAGGAGAACTCGGAGCAGAACGCAGAGATTTTTTCAGCACGGACTTTAGCCGTTGCAGGACAGACTTGACGATAGGGATGGTTCGCATGTTGAACTTTGGCTAGATCTCACGCCGCCCTCGCACCGCCGCCCACTGGGCCTCAATGCGGGATCCGGCCTGCCGTCACTCTACAAAAAACTTGGGCAGATGGGTCGGTTCTGCGGGCTATCTCTCGATTTCAACTGGCGGATGCGCTACCCCGTGACAATCTATAGAGTCATTGCAAATAACAAGGAAACAGCTCGTTATTTCCCAGCTCCCCTCTCCCTGAGGGAGAGGGGCCGGGGGTGAGGGCTGTCCCTGAGGGAGAGGTCGCGCTAGCGGCGCGGAGCGCCTGGGCTGTCCAAAGAATCTCTCAAAAGCGGGGATCCAAGAGGGTAGTAGGGTTCTTCTCGACTTCTGCGGATAGGAGGGAGTTGACCAGCACGGTCACCAAGCCCAGCCGATTGCCCGCCAAAATATCGGTCAATAGGCGATCTCCCACCATGGCCACTGCCTCCACCGGCAAGCCCATCTGAGCTACGGCCCGCCGCAAGGCCCGCCGTGAAGGCTTCCCAGCGCGGTGAATGTAAGGTAGATCCAGGCTTTCTCCAATTTGTTGGATGCGGTTGCGATTGATGTTGTTGCTCACCAGCCAAATTTGAAAGTGCGGACGCAACTGCTCCAGCCAAGCGGCCACAGCAGGAGCCACCTCAGCCTGTCGGATCGGCACCAGCGTATCGTCCACATCGAAGATGACGCCTTTTACCTGCCAGGCCCACAGGTCTTCGGCCCGCAACTTCAAGACAGTGCCGGGCACCACCACATCCGGTTGCAGGAGCTTGAACCAAGGCTTACGTACCATTCTCGGCTAAGGACTTGTTTGAGAACTGGGCCGAGATCCCTGGGCAGCTTGCTGGCGCTCTTGAAGAATCTGCAATTGGGCTGCCTCGTGCTCGGCTAAAGTTTTGCTGAAAACATGGGTGCCATCGTAGCGGGCTACAAAGTAGAGGTAATCGGTCTTTTCAGGCTCCAAAACGGCTTTGAGGCTGGCCAAGCCTGGGCTGGCGATGGGGCCAGGGGGCAAGCCGGGGTTGAGGTAGGTGTTGTAGGGAGAGGGAGTACGCACCTCGGCAAGGGTGAGGCGGCGATCCGGAGTTTGCCGGATATTCAAGGCATATTCCACCGTCGGATCGGCTCCCAGGGGCATTCCCTGCTTGAGCCGGTTCAAGAAGACACCCGCGATCAAAGCGCGCTCTTCCGGCACCACAGCTTCCCGCTCCACAATACTGGCCAGGGTGACCCACTCATGCAGAGACAGGGAAGTGGCATGCTGCCGGAACAGGGGCAGAGCCACCGCAACAAATCGCTGGAGCATGGCATCGATCACCGCCTGGGCCTTTTGCCGGTTCGGCAGGGATCCCTCCACCTGTTCGACGGGAAAAAGATAGGTATCCGGGAACAGGTAGCCTTCCAAAGAGCTCAAGCTGGGGGGCAGCCAATCAAGGGGAGGGATCACGCGGGCTGTGGCAATGAAAACTTCGGCTGGCATCCAGTTGCGCTCGGCCAAAGCTGCCGCCATCTGCTCGATGCGCCAACCCTCCGGGATGGTCAGCCGTCTCTGCAAGATCCTTCCCTGCCGCAGTTGTTGGGCTACGGTCAGCATGTCTTGGTTGGGATCCAGAGCGTAGGTGCCCGCCTGGAAGACCCAGTCGCGCCCGAAGGTGCGGCTCCACAGCTCCCAGGCCAGAGCCGAGCGGATCACCCCTGCTTGGCGCAGTTGTTGCCCGATCCGACGGCTGCTGCTGCCCGGCTGGATCCTCACCTGGATCGGCTCTGAACCTCCTACAGGCTGGATCCAAGTCTGCCACCGCCAGTAGCCGAAGCCGACGGCCAAAGCCAGCAGGAGAGCCAAGCCCTGCAGCAAGCGCCGACCCCAGCGCCCACGGAAGCGGCGGGGAGCGCTTTGGACAGCAGAGGGTCTGGGCGAGACGGGATCCCCTGGGGCCGAATGCCGGATCTGCTCTGTCATCGCCTTCTCCTCCCAATGGCCTGAGCACACCTTTGGGCCAGGTTACTCCTCAACTCCAACTCATGCCAGGGCATCGCTGGGCACTCAGGGCCGACCTCAGTTTGACATACTCCCTCGCCTAGAGGCAAAGGATTCTCCTCGCGTCAGGATTACTGGTGGTTCTACAACAGCAAGGGCCTACGGCCCACCAAAGGGGAACGGCGTAGCGGTAGGACGGGGCCTTAGGCCCAGTTTTTTGGGTAGCCTGGACTGCGCCCAGCTGGGATCAAGTCTCCTGGGCCAACCTGGCAGGGATCCCGTTGTTTTCGACAGTTCGTTGCCCGATCCAAGTGCCGATGGGCTCTCCCTGCACCACGCGATAGATGTTGCCGGGGGTGGTCAGGTCGAAGACCACAATGGGCAATTGATTTTCCTTGCAGAGGGCGATGGCGGTGCTGTCCATGACCCGCAAATCGTGGGTGAGCACATCCTGATAGCTGAGGACATCGTAGCGGCGGGCCTGGGGGTGGGTCTTGGGATCCGCATCGTAAACCCCATCCACCTTGGTGGCCTTGAAGATCACCTCGGCATCGATCTCCGCCGCCCGCAAGGCCGCCGTCGTGTCGGTGGTAAAGAAGGGATTTCCAGATCCAGCGCCAAAAATCACCACCCGCCCCTTTTCCAGGTGACGAATGGCGCGACGACGAATGTAAGGCTCTGCCACCTCTTGCATGGCGATGGCCGTCTGTACCCGCGTCGGGATCCCGGCTCGCTCGATGGCATCTTGTAAGGTCAGGGCGTTGATGACGGTGGCCAGCATCCCCACGTAGTCGGCAGAAGCCTGATCCATCCCTTGGGCAGCCGCCTCTTTGCGCCCGCGCCAGATATTGCCCCCGCCCACCACGATCGCCACCTGCACACCGGCCCGCACCACCGCGGCCACTTCGCTGGCAATGGCCTGCAAGATTTCGGGATCGATCCCATAGGGACGTTCCCCCATCAGGGCTTCACCACTCAGCTTTAGGAGAATTCGTCGGTATTTCATCTTCATCCGCTCCAGCCCACCCCTGCCTACGATAGCAGGTTTGTTGGGCTAGCTCTGTTCACAGGATGGATCCACAGACTCTCTCGACAAAACCCCCCTCACGGCTGTTCTTCGCCAGCGCTGGCCTCATTGTCGCGGGGAGCAGAACGGAAGCGGCGGCCATTGCGAGCACGACTTTTCTGAAACTGCTTGGCATATTCGCGGTTGCGCTCGGCTTTTTCCCGCTTCAGGTTGCGTTTTTTGGCCATGCTGGTCTTCCTGACCGGTTATCCGGTATGAAGTGGAGTGCCCAAAGAAGGTGGTTTTTATCCTAACATGCTTGGCCGGCACTTTTCTGGAGCCTTCTGCTCAGCCGGCTAGGGATTCCCCCAACAGGGCCAGGCCCATCAAAACAAACCCCACTCCTGCCAGGGTCTTGATCCAGCGGGGTGGAATCATTCGCGCCACCCAAGCTCCTGCCCACACTCCGATGAGGCTGGTGCTGATCAAAGCGGCAGCAGCGCCCAAAAAGATCACCCCGGAGTTTTGCGAGCGGGCGCTGAGGAGCAGAGTGGCCAATTGAGTTTTGTCGCCCATTTCCGCCAGCAGAATCGAGCCGAAGCTCACCAGCGCCGCCCGTCCAGCCATTTGCCGCAGCAAAAACGGTGGGGTCTGGCTGTCGTTATCTTGGATCAACACGTTCCTCTGTTGCTCTCTGCTCTGTTCTGCCTTCTAGAAGGGGCTGGCGCTCTGGGGGATCGTCGCCGCGCCATTCCTGCCACAGCACATAGCCCCCGATCACCAGGAACCCTGCACCCGCCAACCATTGTAGCCAGCCTGGAGGGATGACTTGCCCCAGACCTTCCCCCAGCACCACGCTGAGCAAGCTGGCAGCTACCAAAGCGCTGGCGGAACCGAAAAAGATCGCCCAAGGAGATTGGGATTGGGCACTCATGAGCAAGGTTGCCAACTGCGTCTTGTCGCCCATTTCCGCCACAAACACAGTTAAAAAAGTAACAAGCCAGAGTTGCAGCGGGGATCCCTCGGCAGAGGGGAGGTCAGTGAGGGGCGGTGCCGTCGGAAGCTCAGTATCGAGGGCAACAGAGGGGGCCAAGCTCTCCCCGGCAGGCCGGAAATCCGCGGCGGCTCGCTCGCCGTTGAGGTAGTGCTGACCAAAGGTCAAAAAGCCAAAACAGAGGGCTAGGGACACGGCAATCAGACCCAAGCCCAACGTCAGTTGACCCTGCCAAGAACGCGCCGTTCGCGCCAGCGGGACGGAGTCCCTTGCCATCGCCTCTGCCCTCACAATCACCGACATGCAGCTTATCCCGTCGAGTAGCTCTTTTTCACCCCGTTTTGGATAAAGACAAGAGCGCTAGAGTAGAAGAATAAGGGGCGTTGGCCGAGCGGTTTAGGCAGCAAACTCATAATTTGCCTTACACAGGTTCGATCCCTGTACGCCCCATCGGCAAAGCTTCCCTGCAAAAGGGTTAGAGTGGCCAAAGAGGACGTAGCAAAGGCTCCGTGCGGGATCCCGTATCCAGAGAGCGGGGCGTCCAGCGTTTGGGTAAGGCGGCAGGGGATCCCCATTGCGCTTGGAGCTGGCTGAGGAATTGCCCCTGCTGGGCGCGCAAGCCGGCCAGGTCAGATCCGCCGTTCATCAGGGCAAACCAGATATCCCCCTGCTGGGTGGGCAATACCCCCGCCAAGGTGCTGACGCCGCTCAGGGTGCCCGACTTGGCGATCAAGATCGCCGGCAGCAGCCGCCGCTCCAGCACCCCCACGTCCTGGCCGACGACGGCAAAAGCATCGGCCAGAGAAAGCCCCTGCTCCTCGAGAAGCGATTGGATCGCCTGCCACAGGGCCACGTTGGCCCGTGGAGAGATGCGGTTTTCTACCCCCAACCCCGAGCCGTTGATCAGGTACAGCTCTTCTGCCGGGATCGCGGTGATGGCCTGGGCCATTTGTGCCACCTGAGCTGCTCCCCCCACTGCATTGGCCACCATCTCGGCCATGGCATTGTTGCTGTAGAGGTTCATCAGCTTGAGCAGGTGAATGAGGGGGGGCGATTCATGCCTGAGCAAGACCTGGGCCTCCGAGGGGATCTGCTGGGCAACCCGCACCGATCCCAAAATCTCCACCTGCGGCCTGGGCGTGCCGGGGGGCAAGGTCTGGAATTGCGCCTGGGCTTCCGGCGGCCAGAGGCGGGCATCCAGCCCCTGCCGCAACAGCGCGCCCGAGCGGGCCACATCCTGGAAAAAGTTCATGTAAAAGCGGCCCACCACCACCAGATCCCCCTGCACCTGGCGGATCCCCTGGGCGTTGAGGGCGTTCCCCACCGCGAAGGCTTCCTCCCAAACAAAAAAGGGATCCTCCCCTCCCAGCACCCAGAGATCGCCCTGCAAAACCCCATCCGCTCCCAGGGAACCTGTTGTCAAGTAGGTAGTCACAAAGCGATGGTGCGGGCCAAACTGCTGCAAAGCGGCCAGGGTAGTGGCCACCTTGGTCAGAGAGGCCGCCGGCAGAGCCTTGGATCCTTGATGTTGCCCCAAAACCTGGTCGCCCATCTGCAGCCAAACCCCCTGGGCGGCGGAAGCAAAGCCGCGACCGCTCAGCTGGGCCAAGTAGGTCTCCACCTGGGGTTGCAGGGATCCCTGCGCCGTCGCCTGGCAAAAATGAGCTGAGCTCAACAGCAGGAGCGCCGCCGAGAGCATCCCCACCCAGATCGCAACCAGCAGCCAGACCCGCCGCTGTCGTTCGCAATAGTATTGCACAGCACCTTTCACCCAAAATGCCCTCTAAAAACGCCGACCCACCGCAGGAGCGGATCCCTCAGCTCGGCAACTCCCAGCCGCTTTCTTCTAGCGGCTCCACATCGATGGTGCCGGGGGGCGTTTGTCGATAAAAATGTCCATCGGCAACAAACAGCGGCTCGCCACAACTGGGGCAAAAGAAGCGGCTGCCCTCGATGGCCTGCGATTCTGACCCACACACCGGGCAGCGATCCGTGGCGATCCAGCGGCGCGCCCACCAGCGAAAGGCCAGCAGCACCAACACCGGCAGAGAGAGCAAGAACACCAACAGAGCCACCAACCCGGCGACCAGCCACCCCAGCCCGACACGGGTCAGCAAAGCTGCCAAGGCCAGGGATCCCAGCCAGAAGCCCCAGCCGGTTAGAGAAATGGAATAGGTTTTGGGCTGCTCAAACCGCATCTTTGTTTTCCCTTCCCGTATTGACTACGCTGACCAACGCTGCCGGGATGCCGCGGGCCTTTTCCCGAGTATGTTAGCCCAGACTCACCCGCACACCAGAAAAATCCATCCCCTAGCCATGCTCTGTAGGCTAGCTCATCCCGAATGAATAGGGCATCCGGTTTCCCGCACCCACTTTCTCGCCCTCTGCCGGCAGGTTTCCTGGTGTTGACAACCAAGGTCGTTAGCATCGCTGCAAATGCAGTTATTATCAATTACAGAACTTATTGACTGTTACGGCGACGTTGCCCAACAGCGGAGGGGCGGCATCATGGTCTACACGGAAGAAGCTTTCAAAGCAGAGCTGAATGCAAAAGGCTGGCGAGCCACTCGGCAGCGGGAGATCATCCTCCAGACCTTTCAAAACTTGCCTGAGGGGACTCACCTGAGCGCGGAGGATCTGCACAAAAAGCTGCGGGAAGAAGGCCACAACATCAGCCTTTCTACCATTTATCGTACCGTCAAGCTGATGGCTCGCATGGGCATTTTGCGCGAGCTGGAACTGACCGAAGGCCACAAGCATTACGAGATCAACCAGCCGGCCCCCCACCACCACCACCATTTGGTGTGCGTTAAGACCAACAAGGTGATCGAGTTCAAAAACAGCGCCATCCTCAACATCACCCAGAAAGTGGCCGAAAAGTACGGCTTTAAGGTGCTGGATTGCCAGCTCACCATCATCGGCATCAGCCCGGAGGGGCAGCGCTCGATTTTGTAGCCAAACAATTCCCGAAGCTCAGGCTGGCTCTGGGCGCTCTCCCGGCAGCGGGGCTGTACTGAGTTTGTAGGGAGATGGGGATCCCCTTGGCAGGGAACATGCCAGAATAGCCGCTGTAAAGTCGCAAGCCATTGGCAGTTGCAGCAATAGCTGAGCTTACCCTACCCAATCCGGGAGATGGCTATGAACGAGCAGGAAGTGGCGCAGTGGCTAGAGCAAGCTTTGGCAAACCTGCGTCTGAGGATCCAGGTGAAGGCCCAGCCCCTCCAAGACAATGCCGAGGACTACGCCTTGGTGGTCATGATCAACCACCCTGCTCACGTTGCTCTCAACCATGAGAGGCTGACGGCCTGGTTCCAGAAGGCAATTCCCAGCCGCTATCCTCAAGTCAAGCGCTTGGCCCTCTACAGCCGCCCCATCGGCCAACAGCAGGCCAACTGGAAAACTCAGGTGAGGCTGGCTCCGGAAGCGGCGACGGGCAGGGGGGATCCCGCCGACAGTCCAGATCTCAGCCGCTACTGCTTTGTCCAAGACCGCCAGTTGCTCACTGCCGACCTGCCTCAACCTTCGAGCGTGGTGCGCCAGGCGGTCTTGGGTTTTCATAGCCTCACCGCTGGGCAAAAAGAGGAGGTTTTGCCCCTACTGCCCACCTTGTTCCGCAACCCCGGCGCCGTCTCGACGGTGACGTTGTCGGTGGAAGCATCCCTGTGGCTGGAACCTCTCAAAAGCCTCAATCCCCATGAGCTGCGCCTGTTGAGCGTTTGGCTGAGCCGCTATTGCTTCAATCCCAGCCGCACCTTGGCCGAATTGGATCCCGCCACCTCAGGTCTTAAAACCGGACAAACAAGGCGCAGCTACCGCGCCCCCCAGGTGGGGGTTTCGCTGATTCTGGCCAGCTTTGCCGGCAACCTGACAATGTCCGCCGGCGTAACCCTGAGCTTATTGTTTGGCATGGTGTTTGTGCTGGCCCTGGCCGTTTTCGGCACCTTGGAAGGGGGGTTCTCTTTTGGCTCTCTCCTTTTTGCTGTTTTGCTCACCCTGGCCTTCAACGCCCTGATTTTCTTTTTGTCCCCCTGGCTGATGGACTGGATCCAGCACAGCCTCTACGGCACCCAGTGGGTGAGCCTGGCAGAAATCGGGCGTCGCAGCCCCGAAAGCGCGGAGGTGATCGAACGGGTCTGCCGCCAGTACAAGCTGAAGCAGCCGAAGCTGGGTCTGATCCGCGACCAAAACCCCACTGCCTTTACCTATGGCAGCCTGCCGGATACGGCCCGCATCGTCGTCAGCGAGGGCCTGTTCACCTACTTGGAAGATGAGGAGGTGGCTACAGTTTATGCCCACGAGCTGGGGCATGTGATCCACTGGGATTTCGCGGTCATGACCCTGGCTTCCACGTTGGTGCAGATCCTCTACCTCCTCTACGTCTACCTGCGCGACACGCGCCGGGATCGCAGAGGGGGCAAAAACATAGGTTCCTTGGCGCTGGTCGCCTACTTTTTCTACGTGGCTGGCTCCTACTTGGTGCTGTATCTGTCGCGGGTGCGGGAGTACTTTGCCGATCACTTTGCCGCCGAAACCACCGGCAACCCCAACGCCCTCTCGCGGGCTCTGGTGAAAATAGCCTTTGGCATTGTGCAAGAAGGGGAGCGGGAACAGGATGAGGAAGCCCGACAGCGCAGTGCTCGCCTGCTGGAAGGGACGCGGGCCTTGGGGATCTACGATGCCAAGGCGGCGGTGATGGCGGGGACAGCTTACCGGGTGGCTGCGGATCCCAGCCAGGTGGGCAGGGTGTTTTTGTGGGATCTGTTTAACCCTTGGGCCTGGTGGATGGAGCTGAACTCCACCCATCCCCTCACCGGCAAGCGGGTGCGGGCGCTGGGCACCTATGCCGAACAACTGGATCTGCCGGTGGAGTTCGACATGGCCAGCGTGGTGGCCCAGGGCAAGCAGCTCAACCGCCAGCAGCTCTACGGCAATTTTCTTCTGGACGTGGTTTTGTTAAACGCCGAGTGGCTGGGGGCGATCTTGGGGATGGTGCTCGGGATCCCGGCTCTACGGGCAGGGTCTTACGGCATGTTTGCCGGCCTGGCCGTGGCGGGAGCCAGCTTGGGCCTACTGCTGAAGATGACGGTGATGTACCCCAGCTTGGAAAACCCGCCGGCGTTGACGGTGTTGAAGGCGATGAGCAACCCCTACGCCAGCCCCTTGCGCGGCTTGCCGATGCAGTTGCAGGGGCGGGTGATTGGGCGAGGGGATCCAGGCTATCGCTTTGGCGCCGATCTCAAGTTCCAGGATGAGACGGGGATGATTTTCTTGCGCTATGTTTCTCGGTTTGGGCCGCTGGGCAACTTCCTGTTTGGGGAGAGCCGGGCAGGCAGGCTGATCGGCCAAGAAGGAGCGGTGGTGGGATGGTTCCGGCGGGGGGTAGTTCCCTACCTGGATCTGTCCCGCTTCCAGAGCAGCTATGGCGAAGTGGTGACCAGCCATCCTCCTTTTGGGCAGGCGGTGCAGGTGGCGCTGGGCTTGATTGCTGCCTTGCTGCTGATGGTCTTTTTCCCGTTCTAGGCTATCTGGCCAAGGATGCCAAGCTCAGGCTTTTGCCGGTTGCCCACCGTTGGCGCGGGCGTAGTCGTCGCTGAAGCGGACGATGTCGTCTTCGCCCAGGTACTGGCCGTTTTGCACCTCGATGATCACCAGGGGGATGACGCCGGGATTTTCCAGGCGGTGCTTGGTGCAGGGGGGCACGTAGGTGGACTGGTTGGTGGTGATCAGCCGCTCTTCATCGCCGCAGGTAACTTTGGCGGTGCCGGCAACGACGATCCAGTGTTCGCTGCGGTGGTAGTGCATCTGTAAGCTGAGGCGATGCTTGGGCAGCACCACAATCCGCTTGATTTTGTAGCCGGGGCCCTCTTCCAGCACCGTGAAACTGCCCCAGGGACGAGTTTCAGTATTGCTCTCGATCAGCCTGTTGAGGGTTTCGGCAGAAAGGAAAGGCGAGGGCTTTTCCAGGGAGGCCGGGTTGGCATTGGGGGTTTCCAGCATGGGATGCTCTCCTTAGGGCTTACCTTCAGCTTATCTCACGTAGTTTGGGGATAGGGTGTAAACTCCCGCCTGCCGGAGAGCAGGCGGCTGTGGGCGCTGCTACTGGGCCGCGTCTAAAAGGGTAGATTGGAAACCCAGAAGCCCCAAATTGACAATTTGTCGTCCACCCCCAACTCCTTCCCCCGCCCCCAAAGCCGGGAGAGGGATGCGATTTTTTGAATTGCGGAGGAAAACTTGCTATGTTCGGTCGAGCCTTGAAAAGCGGGAACCGAAGGTCACACCGATGGCCTTGGGTTTGCGGGCTGCTGCTGTTGTGTTGGCTGGGGCTATGCGGGCCGGCGTGGGCTGTGAGTTTGGGGGATCCCTTGCCGGAGTGGGCTAAGTCTATGCAGGTAGGGCGGCAGCGGCTACGCGGCGTGGAGCACTACCAGGGCCAAGAGCAGATCCGGGCCTACGGCAACCAGGCGGGGCGGGTGTTTTGGATTCAAATCGAAAGCAGTGCCGACCTGCCGCCGGATCCCCGGCAGTACCTGGGAGAGTACCAGGCGTTTCCAGCCGAGGTCATCCAGGTGGTGCCCCTGCGGGCGCAGCGGTTGCGCTTCCAGCAGGGAAATCGCAGCGCCGAATGGCAAGTTGTGGGCATGAGCGGCCACTTTGAAGCCGAGGCATTTAGCCACGATCTCGCCCGGCAGCCGTGATTTCCATCTCTTCCGGTTCTACAAGCACCGGCTGCCGCGAGGGTCGGGCGCATTCGGCCAGCAGTTGCCTGTATAGGGGCCGGATCTCATCCAAGAGGGCTTGGGCGGTGGGGTAACGGGCATCTGCATCGGGGGTAACCATGCGCTCCAAAATGGCCAGCAGGCGCGGATCCCCGAAGCCGAAGGGAATGGCTTCGGCCAGGGGTTCGCCGATCCGCGGCAACGTCCCCATAGACATTTCTACGGCCACCCGACCAAGGGCGAAAATATCGCTGTTGAAGCGGGGGCAGCCAGACAACTGTTCAGGAGGAGCATAGTCGCCGGTGCCGATGAAGACGCCAGAGAAGGGATCTTGGCCAGGCGGGCCATCAATGTGCTGGATGGCACCGAAATCAATCAGGGTGAAATGGGTGCGTTTGTCTCGTCGGGTTTGGATGATATTCGAGGGTTTGATATCGCCGTGGATGACGCCATGCTGGTGGACAAAGACGAGGATCTTGAGGAGTTCACAAAGGAAGTGGGCGGTCTGGGCCGGCGACCAGATCACCCCCCGGTTGGCATGCTGCCGCAGCGAGGATCCCCGGACAAAATCTTGCACCGTGTAGAACTGCCCATCTTCTTCAAAGTGGGCCAACAGCTTGGGAATGTAGGGATGATGGCCCAGCTTCTCGAGGATTTGCGCTTCCCGCTCAAAAGCTGCCCTGGCAATTTCCGCTATCTTCTCGTGCTCTTCTGTTCGGTCTTTGTCTTCTTTATCGTCCATGCGTCGCAGGCGCTTGACCACGCAGAGCGGGTTGCCAGGACGATGGGTATCGCGGGCCAGGTAGGTTTGGCTGAAGCCGCCGATGCCGATCAAGCGTTCCATTTGGTAGCGCCCCTTGCCAACCTGGTTGGGTTGCTTGGCAGTGCCAGCTCGCCGGGCTGCGCCCAGAGCAATTTGAGAGCGAATGCGGGCCAGCACCACCTCAGGAAGGAAAGGTTTGGTGAGGTAGTCATCTGCCCCTAGGTCAAAGGCGGCCACCATGGCCGCTGCATCGTTGTAGCTGGAGAGGATCAGCACCGGCAACTCCAAGCGGGAACGAGCCGAGCGGATCCTCTGCAACAGCTCCAGCCCATTCAGCCCCGGCAGCACCAACTCCATCAGCACCAGATCTGGCGATTGATGAATGATGGCTTCCAAAGCCTTGATGTTGTTTTGCGCTGCAAAGACGCTGTATCCAGCTTGCTCAAGGCTGCGTTTCAACTGCTGGCTAACCGCGGGATCCCTGTCCACCAGCAGAATTTTGCCAAGCTGTTTTGCAGAGGTCATCACAAGCGCCCGCGCAGCTCTGAGCTGAGTATATCCAATAACAGCGGGGATACGGGAATGCTGCGATTGCCAGGCCGTAGGGGATCCCCAACTGCCGTCCTTGCTAGGATTGGGGGGTGGTTGGTGTTGTGGCTATGGAGATAAATGAGGTCTGGAAGACCTTTTTGAGCAATCCTGTTCCTTTTTGTGGGGGCTTCCTGAGCGGCCTGCTGCGTTTGGATGTCAGGCAAGATCCGCTGCGCAGTTGGCTGGAGTCGCAGGGCTTGAGGGTGGAGGATTCGCCCGCCCCCACCCAAGGTCCCCAGTCTATTTCCATCGAATAGAGGTACCAGGGATCCCTTGCGGAGGGTTTTCTCTGGGGTCTGGGAGGCGTCCCCGTTTGGTAGGGTGAGCTGAGGTAAGCCAATGTCCCCTGGACAGTCCGAACTCAGGAGATGGCGACGGCCGGGATCCCTTCGAGGCTGCGGCTACCTCGGCGGAGTGGTGCTCCTGCTAATGGGGCTGGTTGCCCTACAGGCAGCAGATCCGGCCTTGGCCCAGTCGGATCGCGCTGCTCCCCCAAGCTCCGAGCTGGATCCCCAAGCTTGGCTGCAGCGCTTCAACACTGCTCTAAAGCAATTGCCGCCGCTGCCCAACTTGCAGTACCGCCAGCAGGTGCGGGTGGAGGGATCCCAAACCTTCACAGCCACCCTGGATGTGCTCCGCCGCCGTGACGGCAGTTGGCAGGCGTGGGTAGCTGAAGGGGATCGCATTCGCCTGTTGGATTCGCGGCAACTGGAGGTGGTGAACCAATCGGACCTGCTCAAGCTGTATTCGGTGTACGTGAGCCGGCCCGAAGCGCTCCTGCCCTCGGTGAGTTTTGAGCTAGAGGCTGATCCCAGCCGCTACCGCGTCGTCTCCTCAGAACGAGCAGATCTGGCGGGATCCCCTGTCCAGCACTTGCGCCTGGAGCCCCTGCAGGAGGGCCAGTTGCGGGAGCTGTGGCTGGAGCCGGAGTCAGGGCTGCCGCGGCAGGTGCTCTTGTTTTTGTCAGGGGTGTGGGGGCAGGCTTATGTCCTCATGGGGTTTACGGCAGTGCCTGCTCCCCAGGGAGGCGCCCGTTACTGGCTGCCGGAGAGCAGCCGCATCAATGTGGGCTATGGGTTTTGGACGCTGGAGGGCCTGACCCGCCGCGTGTTCAGGGGATCCCTTGCCATCCGGCACGACTACCAGGACTATCGCCTTCTGCCAGAGGGGGTGCAGTTGCGCTTTTTGCCCTCACAGCCGCCGCTGGATGCACCGCCGGTGGTGGCCGGTCTGCCGGAGAGCAGTCCCCAACTGGAGCTGGGAGAGGTGCGGCCCTTAGGAGTGGACGAGCGGGGGAACCAGCAATTTAGCATTGGCCTGGGCAGACGCACCGCCGCAGAGACCCCCTTGGAAGACCGCATCGCCGCCTTTAACCTCACCCGACCGGCCAGCCGCAATGCCCTCACCCAGATCGATACCTTGGCCTTCTTGCCATTAGGCGACAGCCAGTTGCCGATCTATCTCTTTCAATTCGACACCGGTCGCCCTCTCTCGCCCCTGCAAGGGGTGGAGCGCCCGCGGGTGGATCCCAACGGGGTTTTTGATCCCAAGCCACCTGCCATCAAACTCTTTGGAGACTAGCTCCCATGCTGACCGATGCTGCCTACGGCGTGATCCCGGTGCTGCCCCTCCCGCCCGCCCAGGGATCCCACCTCTACCTGCTCATCCAGCACCAGAAAGGGCATTGGGCCTTCCCCAAAGGGCACAAAGATGAGGGCGAAAGCGACCTGGCCGCAGCCCAGCGGGAGTTGCGCGAGGAAACCGGCCTGACCGACTACCAGCTTCTGACCCTGCCCGGCCAGCCCGACCCCCTGACGCTGCAGGAGGCCTACACCTTCACAGATCCAGAGGGGAACGCGGTGGCCAAGACCGTTACCTACTACGTGGCCCTGCTGCCGCCCCAGTTTCCTCCCCCTCAGCTGCAGGTACAGCCGGAGGAGGTGGCCGCCTACCGCTGGTGCTCCTACCCCGAAGCCTTGGAGCAGATCAGCTTTGAAGAAAGTCGGCAACTGCTGCGCCGCTGCCAAGCCTATCTGGAGCCGCTTTGGAAATTGGAGAGCATCTAAGTTCCGTATGTTTACGGAAGAGATTTATTCGGATTACTTCTATATTGTCTTGCGTCTTGCAGGCTTTCCGTGGACAGTTTCCGGGGAAGAAAACCGCCAGACGATCTGAAGGTTAATTCTCATTTGTGACGATCGACTGGTGATCCCCAGTCATCGATAACCTACTCTGTAAAACCTACTCTAAGTTTTGTGCAGCCTTGTCCCGTTCTGCTGGGCTTAGTTCAAAAGCGGTTGTCTGGGTCGGAGCTGTGCTTGAACTTGAATCGTATTCTTGAAAACATTCTTGCGCCGACTTGTGAGTGGAGCATAGAGTTGCACCGATATTGTCAATCTCAGCGCAGAAAATTGCCCAAGCATGTCCTCTCCGCCGATGAATTGCCCCAACGTCTGTACGCAAGTCTCTGACCATTTGCTGAAGGTGGAGGCTGGTTTCACAGGGGTTGTTCGGTATTGCAGTGCTCTGGACAGAAGCGAGGAGCTGGACACTTGGTCATTGGTGTTCCACCAAGGTCGTCTGGGATTTGCACACCACAGCTTCGAGCCTTTGGAGCGACTGGACCGCCACCTGCGTCGGCTCAGCCATCAAGTTTTTTCTCTGACCCGCCAAAATTGCCTGCGTATCCATAGGCAGGTGGAAGCGCTGCTGGCTCAGGAGACGGGACCTCTGCCCGCAGACCTTCTGGGGCTGAGTTGGATGGTGACGGAACAACTGCTGCCTTGGGAAGCTGCGCGTCGGCTGAACACCTGGATCAGCGAGGAGGTGCTGCAAAATCTGTTGCTGGTTCCAACCAGCTTTCGGCAGGAGATCATCCCGTTGGACACGGTGCCCACCCTGGGTCAGTGGGAGGTGGGATCCCTGCTCGATCTGACCCAAAAGCGGCTACAGGCTTGGCAATCTTTGGGGCCTGAGATCACCTCCCCCTACCAACGGCCCTACTTTGCCAGCCGGGCTCAGGCAGAACGCCTTCCCGCCGAGCAACAGGAACGTCTGGGCCGGTTGCTGAAGGGGTTTAGCTTCCGCCAGTTGAGCGCTCTTCTCGATCAAGACGACCTGCGGATCGCTCGCCGCCTACATCCTTTGATCCAAGCCGGCATCCTTGTCCTACGGGATCCCCAGCCCCCCTTTGATCGGCTGCCCAAAACCTACGCGGCCAGGCTTGAGACGGAATTGCAGCCCTCAGAAACCCCCACCGTGCCTCTCCAACTGGCCAACGGGCTTGCGGATCTGGGCCCATCCCCCCCAGTCTCGAAAACCTGGGTTGTGGCTTGTATTGACGACAGTGAAGCCATGCTCAGCGAGCTGCAGCGGTTGCTGGAAGGGCACCACTTGGTCATCCACACCATCAGCGACTCTTTGAAAGCCTTGATGAAGCTGACCACTCTCAAGCCGGATCTCATCCTGCTGGACGTGGGCATGCCCAACGTGGACGGTTACCAATTGTGCAGCCTTATCCGCAAGTCCTCTGTACTCAAAGATGTGCCGGTGGTGATGGTTACGGGCCACAAAGGCCTGATCGATCGGGTTAAGGCGCGCTTGGCCGGTGCTACCGATTACCTGACCAAGCCCTTTCGGCAGGAAGAATTGCTGCAGATGGTGTTTCGCTATCTTACCTAGGGGCACCTTAAGCTTACGGTGGTTGAAAAACAAAGGAGTTGTCGATCATGGTGAAAGTTTTGGTGGTGGAAGATGTGGCCTCGGAGCGCCAGCTCATCAGCGATTACCTGCGGGCAGAAGGCTATCAAGTGGTGGCAGTGGCCAGCGCCCAAGAGGCATTGCAGCAGATCCGCAGCGACAAACCCGATGTGGTGCTGACGGACTTGGTCATGGAAGGCATGAGCGGGCTGGAGTTGTGCCGCCAAATCAAGAAAAACCCGGAGACCCAAAAGTTGCCCGTTGTGGCCTGCACTTCTAAAAATCAAGAGCTGGACAAACTCTGGGGCATGAAGCAAGGGATCGACCTTTATCTGACCAAGCCTTTTAGCCGCGAGGACATTGTGCGGGCCGTGAAGTCGGTGCTGCTGAGTTGAGTCTCGGGATTTTTTGCAGCGAATCTCCCTTGCTGAGTCCAAGTTGCGGTCGTGGTTCTGGGGTGCAGTCTGGTTGGGCCTTAGACGTTGCAGAGCGAGAGCAAAGATGCTGGCGACCTCTTTTTCTTCCCAAAGCTCTACTGCCGTCCGCACCGGAGAATTGTACTTACATCTCCAGTTGGGGGTGGACTGTCGGGCCCTTTTGCCCATGACAGTTGCCCAGGAAGTGCTAATTGTTGCCCCACAGCACTTTACTCTTCTCCCCAACCAGCCCGCATGGGTGCTGGGCTTGTTCAACTATCGCAACCGCATCCTCTGGGGCGTGGATCTGGGACAGTTTCTTGGCCTGGAGCCTTTGGACGTTGGGCAGCCCGAATACCATCTGGTGGTGATGCGCCCAGAATGTGGGGGGCTGGGCCTGGCTGTGCAACAAGTGAGGGGGGTGGCTCGAGTGGTCAGCCAGCAGATCCAGCCTCTAGCAGAAGCTCAACCCGTCCAAGATAGGTTCCGGCTGGATAGTCTCTGCGACTGTTGCAGTGGTTTGGTCTGGGAAAAGGAAAAGGAAGAGACTCTCTGGGTACTCAGCCCCCTTGCCATTCTCCAAAGGCTCAACTCGGCCTATTCCCAAGCCAATCCTTGATCCCTCTCAACCGTTTTCTCCTAGCTATAGGTAAAACTCTATGGTCTCCTTCCGTCCCCTCTTCCTCAAGTTGGCCCCCTCTTCTCGACCCCAGGGTAAAGTCGCCGGATCCCGTCTGGCTCTGGCGATCAGTCTCCCGCTGGGCATCAGCTCCCTGTTGTTTGCCGTTTCTGCCGGCAGCGTAGCCCGCACCTACTTCGATTTCGAGCCTTCCATCTCGCGGCAGTTCACCCTGCAAAACCTGAGCGATCAGGTGATCTATTTGGATGAAGTCTTGACCATGTCTGCCCGCATGGCTGCTGCCAGCGGGGATCTGTCCTGGGAAGAGCGCTACAACCGCTATGTACCTCAGTTGGATAAGGTGCTGGCGGAGATTCAGCGATTGGATCCCGCTTCTTACGAGGCCTACGCAGCCAAAACGACAGAAGCCAACATCAAACTGGTGGAGTGGGAGGTGCAGGCTTTTGACTTGATTCGAGCCGGCGAGCAAGAACGCGCCTTTGACCTGCTGCACAGCCCCGAGTACGAAGAGCAAAAGCGCATCTACGCCGAAGGGATCAACCAAACCCTGGAGGCCATTCGCGGCAACATTCAGAGCAGCGTCCGGCTCTACGAGCGGGATCTGTTGGGGGCTTTGATCCTTTCGGCTACCAGCTTCCCGATCCTGCTGGTTAGCTGGGGGATCATCTTGATCCTGGTGCGCAACTTTGTGCGGGAACGCAACGCCACCTACGAGCGACAAGTCTCCGATACCCGGCTGGCCCAACGGTTTGCCGATATTGCCCGGATTCGCCAAGAGCAAGAGCTGATCGATCCCCTGAGCGAGCTGTTGGGCGAGATGCGTCAGCGCTTTGGTGCCCAACGAGTGGCCTTCTATCGCCTGACCGCTCCCGAAGAGGCGCAGGTTATTGCTGAATCCCGCGACAGCAGCCTGCCTGACACCTTGGGCACCTTCCTCCGCCGGATCCCGGCTCCGCTCCAGCAGGCTCTCCACAGTGGGCAAGTTTACGCTTTTGGCCCGGTGCCTGGGGTAGACCTGGGCGCCGACCACCTGCAGATGTTGGGCACAATCCAATTAAAAGCCGAGATGGTGGCGCCGGTGGTACGTGGCGATGAGCTTTACGGTTTTTTGGCCGTAGGCCGCGCCCAAAGCCAGAGCTGGTCTGACGAAGACCAGAAAAACCTGGCCGAGCTGGCCAACCGCCTGAGTCAAGCTTTGGGTAACCTGGGGGCGCTGGAGCAAAAGGCCGTGGCCGCCCAAGAACGAGAGCGGTCGGAAGCGCTGCAAAGAGAGCTGCTGCAGCTTATTGGCGAGGTTACAGAGGCCTCGCGGGGAGACCTCACCGTGCGGGCGCAGCTAACCGCCGGACAGGTTGGCATCATGGCAGACTTTTTCAACGTCATCATCGAGAGCTTGCGCGACATCGTGATTCAAGTGCAGCAGGCTGCCGGGCAAGTCAACCAATCGATTGGCCGGGACGAGGCAGCCATTCGCGAGCTGGCCGAGGCGGCTCTCCGGCAGGCCATCCAAATTGAAGAGACCTTGCGCTCTGTGGAACAGATGACGCTCTCGATCCAGGAGGTGGCCGATAAGGCCCAGCAGGCTGCCACAGTAGCTGAGTCTGCTGCCACTACGGCTACCGACAGCAGCTTGACCATGGATCGCACGGTACAGAACATCCTGCAACTGCGGGAGACGGTGGCCGAAACGGCCAAGAAAGTGAAACGGCTGGGGGAATCTTCCCAGCAGATCTCCAAGGTGGTGTCCTTGATTAACCAGATTGCCCTGAAAACCAACCTGTTGGCCGTAAACGCCAGCATTGAGGCGGCTCGCGCCGGGGAAGAAGGGCGGGGTTTTGCGGTGGTTGCCGAAGAGGTGGGGGCTCTGGCCGCCCAGTCGGCGGAGGCCACCCGCGAGATCGAGCGCATCGTGGAAGGGATCCAACGGGAGACCAGCGAAGTGGTGCAGGCGATGGAAACCAGCACCGGCCAGGTGGTGGAAGGCACCCGCCTGGTGGAAACAGCCAAGCAGAGCCTAGGGCAAATTGTGGAAGTCTCGCGGCAGGTGAACCAACTGTTCCAGGCCATCGCCCGCTCCACCGAGGCCCAGGTCGACACCTCCCAAACGGTGCGGCAGTTGATGCAGCAGATCGCCAACATTGCCGCCCAAACGGCGTCAGCTTCGCAACAGGTGGCCAACTCTCTCCAAGCTACGGTGGCGGTTGCCCGTCAGCTACAGGCTTCGGTGTCCACCTTCAAGGTGGGGGAGGCAGTCTAGTATGGAGCCAAATCCCGATGGCCTCGACCCGCGCGAATGGCTGGTGAGGCTGCAGTTTTTGGAGGAGGCCCAGACTTACCTCAACACCCTGGAGACAGAGGTAGTGGGGCTGGGATCCCGGCAGTTGGATCGCCCCCGTTTGGATCGCCTGCTGCGGGCTGCCCATTCCATCAAGGGTGGGGCGGCGATGATGGGGTTTTCGGCGCTCAGCGACCTGGCCCACCGCCTGGAGGACGGCTTCAAGATCTTGCAGGTGGATCCCCAAAAAGCCAAGCCCGCAGTAGAGCGTACCCTGTTGGCGGCGTTGGATTGCATGCGCCAAATTGTCCAGCGCCACCAGCAGAGGCAGCCGTTGCAAGAAGACTGGCTGAGGGAGAAAGTGGAGCCCATCTTCCAGCGGCTGCGGGAGCAGGTGGGAGAGTTGCGGCCGGAAGATACCGCGCAGGTGTTGGCTGCAGAAGCCGGGGGCGATATCCGGGTACTGCTGTTTGAAACGGAGGTGGAAGCCTGCCTGCAGCGGCTGGAGGGAGTTTTGGCCGCGCCCGACCAGCCCTGTCTGCGGGAGGAGTTTCTCATCGCTGCCCAAGAGCTGGGGGCGCTGGGGGAAATGTTGGATCTGCCTGCCTTTGTCAGCTTGTGCAGCTCGGCAGCCCAGGCTCTGGAAGCGCTGCCGCCAACTGAGAAAGAGCAGGTGTTGCCCGTTGCTCAGGCGGTTTTACAGGCTTGGCGACACTCGCAGGCCCTAGTGCTGGTGGGCCAGACGAATCTTCTCCCCAGCTCCTGGGATGCGGCAGAGCCTCCGGTCTCCTCCGCAGCAGAAGCCCCTCCCCCCCCAGGGGCCACTGCCGAGCTGCCGGATGCAATTTCAGCCAGGGCCAAAAGCCCCGCCGAGATGCTACGGGTGCCGGCTCGCCCTCTAGAACAGTTGGGGGAGCTGTTGGGAGAGCTCACGAGTGAGCGCAACCGCCTCAACAGCCGCCTGCAGCGGCTGCGGGAGCTGGCCAACTTGTTCAAACAGCGGGTTCGCACCCTAGAAGAAACCAACAGCCGCCTGCGCAGCAGCTACGACCGCGTCGCCGCCACTGTGCCCGCCTCTCTGCTATCACAAGCAAGGGATCCCGGCCTGACCCTGGTCGATACCTTTGACCTCTTGGAGATGGATCGCTATGGGGAGCTGCACCTTTTGGCCCAAGAGATGATGGAGACCATCGTGCAAATTGACGAGGTTACCGCCGATATCGACACCACGCTGCAGGAGACCGAGGGCAGCGCCCGCCAGCTCAGCCGCCTCTCCCGGCAAATGCAAATGCGTCTCGACCAGGTGCGCATGCAGCCGCTGTCGGATTTGACGGATCGCTTTCCCAGGGCACTGCGGGAGCTGAGCTTAGCCCATGGCAAGCCTGTGGAGCTGCGGGTTCTGGGGGGATCCACCCTAATCGAGCGTTCGATTTTGGAAGCTTTGGCGGATCCCTTGTTGCACTTGGTGCGCAACGCCTTCGACCACGGCATTGAAGATCCGGACACCCGCTTGGCTCGGGGCAAGCCGGCCAAAGGGCTGATTGAAATTGCCGCCAGCCAACGGGGCAACCGCACCTTCATTACGGTACGCGACGATGGAAGAGGGATTTCTCTGGACAAGGTGCGTGCCCGGGCCTTGCAAATGGGCTTTTCTGCCGCCGACTTGGATCAGGCTTCCAAGGAGGAGCTGCTTGAGCTCATTTTCCAGCCGGGCTTCAGCACCGCCGAGCAAGTCAGCGAGCTCTCGGGGCGGGGGGTGGGTTTGGATGTGGTGCGCACCAACTTGGAACAAATTGGGGGGCAGGTTCAGGTGGAATCTAGGGCGGGGGAGGGTACGCTGTTTACCCTGACTCTGCCTCTTTCCCTGAGCGTCAGCCGCGTGCTGCTAACAGAGTGCCGGGGGTTGATGTTGGCCTTTCCGGCCAACGCAGTGGAAGAGGTGCTGCTGGCTCCTGAGCTTCCTGCCGATGCCTTCCTTTGGGAGGGAGAGCAGGTTCCTTTGATCCCCGTAGGGCGTTGGTTTCGCTTTGCCCGCCGGCAGCCTGTCCAGGAAATGGATGGGACCCCCCTCCTCGACCGACCTGTGGTGCTGTTGGTGGCGGAAGGCAACCAGCCCTACGGTCTGTTGCTGGATCGGTTCTGGCGGGAGCAAGAGGTCACCCTGCGTCCGGTGGAGGGAGGTCTGCCTCTGCCGCCGGGGTTCTCTGGCTGCACCGTTTTGGCGGATGGGCGAATGGCCCTTTTCGTGGATCCGCCTGCCCTCCTAAGCTGGCTGCTGGCCCAGCGGGATCGGCCCTGCCGGCCAGCAAGGGATCCCCTTCCCCAGTCCAGGTTTGCCGCCCAGCCCCATCTGCTGGTGGTGGAAGATTCAGTTAACGTGCGCCGCTTCTTGGCCATAACCCTGGAAAGGGCGGGGTTTCGGGTTGAACAAGCCCGCGACGGACAAGAGGCTTGGGAACGGCTTGAGAAAGGAGTTCCCATCCAAGCGGTGATCAGTGATATCGAAATGCCGCGGCTGGATGGCTTTGGCTTGTTGGCCCGGATTCGTGGCCACTCCCTGTATAGCCAGCTCCCTGTGGTCATCCTGACTTCCCGCAGCGGCGAGAAACATCGCCAATTGGCCCAACGGCTGGGAGCCAGCGCCTATTTCTCCAAGCCCTTTCAGGAACAGGAGCTGATCCAACAGTTACGGGATCTGCTGCAGCCGGCCCCGCCGATATTGTCGGTAGCGAGGTAGACCATGGCCCTCCTCTCTCCTCTGCGCTTGCGCCGTCTGGCCCGCCAGGAGCACCTGAGAAACCAGCAAACCTTGATTACCTTTCAACTGAGCTCCTACTGTTTTGGTCTACCCATTGAACGGGCGCGACGGGTTTTGGCCTGGCAAGACTTTCAATCTGTTCAGGAGGACGGCCTTGAGCTTTTGGATACCAGCCGTCTATTGCTGGGCCGCGGGATCCCGTTTCTGCCCCAGGGAGTTCTGTTGCTGCAAGCGGGCAGTTGTGAGGACGGCCCACCCAATCAGGTCGATAACTCGAAAACGATGGCCCTGCCCCTTCCCAGTCAGCCAATCCTGCGCCGCCTAGCTGCTTCTCAGGTACAACCTCTCCCCAGCCGCTACGCCGCCCAAGGCCGCCAACGAGGCATTGTGGGATGGATCCCGCCCGCCGAGGGTCGGCTCCCCCTGTTGGTGTTTGACCCTCATCTTTGGTCTGTCCGTCCCTGAGCGGGGATAGGGGGTAACTCCAGTGCCGGGTTCTCGACGCGGGCTAGCTCCCAACGGTAGGGATCCCGCCGCTGCCAGTCCAGGCGGAAGGGCTGTTCCAGCGCGTTTACCTGATCCCGCGTCAGGTTGGCCAGAGGGCCGCCGGATCCCTCAATAATAAACCAGAGGGTGGCTTGGCCTTGATCCCCAGGGCCGAGCTGCACCTGTAGCTCTTGAGGCCGGATGCGCAGGCGCAAAAACTGGCCGAAGACCTCGCGGCTGTAGGCCAGTGCCTGCTCTTTGTCCAAGCCCCAGCCATCGCGATAAGTGGCGGCCACTAAGTTTTCTACTTGGGCCCAATCTCGCCGTTCTACAGCTTGCAGCAACCTCTGGGTGTGGACTCGGATTTGCCGCTCCGGCTGGGCGTAGTGCCAAAAGGCGCCCCCTGCGATGGCCAGGACGACGGATCCCACCACCGCCCAGCGCAGCCAGGGGGGAAGAGGTGCAGAGGAGTGGGAGGAGGAAAACACAGGTTTGAGCGGAGCCAGAAGAGGGCCTTCTCTAGCTTAGAAAATCCGGATGTGAGAAGATAGCGCTACGCGCCGCCATGCGAGTGGCTCCTGGCCTTCAGCAGCCTACCACCTCAAAAGCTGTGACCCGCATCAGACTCACACTTTAACTCAAGGTTACTTCAACTGCTCATGACCAAAGCTACCGACCGACTGCTGCTGGAGTTTGAGCAGCCCGTTGCCGCCCTCGAACAGCGCATCCAGGAAATTCGGGCCTTGGCCGAAGAAAACGACATCGACGCCTCCGAGCAGATTCGCCAGCTGGAGGCCAAAGCCGAAGAGCTGCGCCGCGAGATTTTCAGCCAGCTCACGCCTGTCGAGCGGCTGCAGGTGGCCCGCCATCCCCGCCGCCCCACCACCTTGGACTATGTCCAGACCATCTGCGACGACTGGTTTGAGCTGCACGGGGATCGCCACGGCCAAGACGATCCGGCCATCGTCGGCGGCCTGGCCAAGCTGGGGGATCAGCCGGTGATGATCCTGGGCCACCAAAAAGGCCGCGACACCAAGGACAACATCCACCGCAACTTCGGCATGCCCAACCCCGCCGGCTACCGCAAGGCGCTGCGGCTGATGGAGCACGCCCACCGCTTTGGCCTGCCGCTCTTGACCTTTATCGATACGCCGGGGGCCTATCCGGGAGTCAAGGCAGAGGCTGAGGGCCAAGGGGAGGCCATCGCCACCAACCTGCAGACCCTGTTTCGGCTGGAGATCCCCATCATCTGCACTGTCATCGGCGAAGGGGGATCCGGCGGGGCTTTGGCCATTGGCGTTGGGGATCGCATCTTGATGTTTGAGCACGCCGTTTATTCGGTGATCTCGCCGGAAGGCTGTGCGGCCATCCTTTGGAAAGATGCCAAGAAAGCGCCCCAAGCCGCTGCCGCCCTGCGCATTACCGCCCAGGATCTGCTGCAACTGGAGGTGATCGACGAGATCTTGCCAGAGCCGGTTGGCGGCGCCCACCGCGCTCCTCTGGAAGCTGCCCAGACCCTAAAGGAGGCGCTCCTACGACATCTCAAGGAACTTTCTGCCCTGAGCGGGCGGGAGTTGCGGGAGGAGCGCTACCAAAAGTTTCGTCGTATGGGAGCTTTTCTGGAGCTGGCTCAGGAGACCAGGTGACCCGATCCCGCAGTTGCTCAATCCGGGCCGGGCCGATGCCCTTGACCCGCTGCAGATCTTCCAAGGAGGAGAAGGGGCGGGCCTCGATGATGCGCTGCGCCAGGCCCGGGCCAATGCCGGGCAACTGCTCCAGCTCCGCTGCGGTGGCGGTGTTTAAGTTCACGCGAGAAGATTGCGGGGTAGCCGGCTGGGAAGGGGATCCCCTGTCAGGAACGGAGATCGCCTCGACTTCCAGCAGCTCCGGCTCTGCTTCAGATGGGGAGAGGGCAACGGGGACAGGGCTCGGGCAGAGGCGGGCTCTCTCTTCCGCCTGTTGCTGCAGGCGGCGGCTGGGGCCAAAGCGGGCCTCGGCAAGGAGCCGCTCGAACTCGCGCACAAAGTGATCCACCACCCGCCCGTTGCGGATGATCAAGAGGTTTTCGTCGTTGAGGTGGTTGGCCGCCACCGACCAATTGTGGGATCCGGTGATCACCGTGGCCTGGGGGGTGCCGGGGTCAACGATGGCGAACTTGTGGTGCAGTTTGTCTCCCGGAGCGAGGTTGGGCACGCCCACAGAGGAGGCGGGCACTGTCCAGGGCAGGCGGGCCGCGTCCACCCGGCAGTTTTCGTCGGGGAGCAGCAGCCCCCACATCTCCAGGGTGCGGCTGTAGTCACGAAAGGCAAAGCCAGGGTCAAACAGGCCGCGAATTTCTACGTTACGCTCCTGGCGCAGTTGCCTGAGCTGGTTGGCAATGCCTGAGTCGGTAAAGACAAACAGAGCCAGATCCACCTGCTGCCGCGCTTGGGCCAGGGTGGCCGCGATGAGGCCGTTGGAGGTGGCCTCATAGGGCAGGGAGCGGCTGGCAGGGGAAAAATGCACCCCCACGATGGCATCGTCAAGGTAAACCGTCTCCAGGGGGCGCCTGAGCTTTTGCACGCCGAAGCGGCTGTCGGGCGATCCCCCTGGCCCATCCCCCCACATGAGGTTGAATTCCTCGGTGTAGATGCGGGCCAGCTCGGGGCTATCGAGCAGCAGTAGGTGATTGGCGTTGCCCACACTGCCGGGGGCATCGAAATCCCCGTGAATATCGGAGAGGGTAAAATTGGCCGACCCGGTCAGCACCCGCTGCCCGTCGATAATCACAAACTTGTGGTGCATCAGGCCGCTGCCCTTGGAGCCGTTGGCGGTGTCATCCAGCCAGGGCACTTGCCCCCCATCGAGCAGGGCATAGACATCCCGGCTGGCGATCTCCTCAGGGGAGAACTGTCCGTCCCGGTTCACATCCACCAGGTGGCGGTACTCTTCGAACTTTTGACGGCTGCGCTCGTCCAGCGCCCCCACTTCGGCAGGGGTGAGCTGGTGCCAGGCCCGCACATAGGTGTTTTCGGTAATCACCCGCACCGGGATCCCGGCCTGCCGCCGCTCGGCCAGGGCTTGGGCAATGAGAGGCAGGTTCAGCTCCTGCACCGCCACATCCACCGACTGCCGGGCAGAGCGAATCTGAGAGATAATCAACTCCTCTAGGTTGTAGCCGTAGCGATAGACCTGGCGATAGGGATCTCGATAGGTGCTCTCGCGGCTTTGGTTGAAGGCCACCCGGATGCGGGGGTGCTGCGGCAGAGGGGCCAGGGTGGGCAGCTCTGGCTCTTGGGGATAAGGTCGGGGTCGGGGGCCCACCCAGTAGCCAATTGCCACCAGGAGCAGCAGCAGGGCAGCCCAGGGCAGCCAACGCCGCAGTTGCCGCCGCCAAGATGGGATCCCGTTCATCATCTCTCCAGACCTCACACCCCCTCAGGATACAAAAACTTCCAGACATCCTTGGCTGGGCCGCAAGTGGTCGTTTCGGGCATCATGGGTAGGGATAGGCAGTTGACGGGGGAGGCGCAGCGTGGAACGGCCTAAGTGGGTGGCTATTGTTACGGGAGCTTTGGCCATTGCCCTGGGGGTGGGCTACTTGCTCCTGGTGCAGCTACTGGACTACCGGGGGGGTGAGTTTCTGCCGGCGCCGCTGGAGCCGCCGGCGGTTTTGGCGGGGATCCCTGGCCGCTTGGGCTGAGGACGCTCTCCAGTGCCTGCCTCTCTCGTTGATTCCCTAGCTGGGGTCAGCCGTCCCTGCGCCGGCTCACCCGAAAAAATTGTATGCTCAGCTACACTAAGCCCTATGCTAAAGAAGAGGCCGCGGATCCAGCTTGCGCCGGGGTTGCCAGCGGAGAGGGTTCAGCCGTCCTGAATTTGCGATCGCTTCTCTCACCTTTGTAGACCTCTGGATAGATCTTCAGAGCTTCTCTAGAGATCAGGCTCCGTTCCGGATCGGGCATTTGGGCAAGCTGTGGGTTGGCATGGTGCTGTCGCGCTCCACGTGGCTGTGGTTATTGACGGGGCTGGGCTTGGCGGCTCTCAGCCAATACCTGCAATGGGTTAGTGGCATCTACAGCTTTGTTGCTCCCTATTCGGTGCCGCTGGCAGATCTGCTGGTGGCCGGCATCCTGGGAGGAACGGTGGCGGCAGGGCTGGCGGTGCAGCACTGGTGGCAACAGGCTCGCCAACAGCAGAGGGATCCAACCCCAGGCAAACGGCGGGTTAAGTTGACCCGGGATCAGGTGCAGGCGGATCTGCAGGATGTCGATCGCCTCATCCAGAAGCTGCAAAACGACATCAGCCGTCGCGCCTTGCAAGCCAAGATGCAGGAAATCGACCGGCGGCTGGCCCAGGAGGAATTGCACCTGGTGGTGTTCGGCACTGCCTCTGCCGGCAAAACTTCTCTGATCAACGCCTTGATGGGGCAGCCTGTGGGGGAAACCGCTCCCACCCTGGGCACTACCCAGCAGGGATCCATTCACACCTATCAACTGGAGGGCTGGAGCGGCCCCATCTCCCTCACCGATACCCCTGGCCTGCTGACCATCGGCGGCGCCGGCGAGGCAGAAGCGCGCGCCCTGGCCCAGAAGGCCGATCTGCTGATCTTGGTGGTGGCCGGGGATCTGCTGGCCTCGGAATATGCCGAGCTGCTGGAGCTGGCCCGGCTGGGGAAATCCACCATCCTGGCCCTCAACAAGACGGATCAAATGCTGCCGGAAGAGGTGGAGATCATCTTGGCCCACCTGCGCCAGCGCACCGCCGGCGTCATCCCCCCTGAGCAGGTGGTGGCCATTGCTGCCGACCCAGAGCCCTTGAAAGTCCGCTACTGCTTTCCAGACGGATCCCGGCAAGAAACCTGGGAGCCACAGCCCCCCGATACTGCCGCCCTCATCCAGCAGATGGCCCGCCTGCTGCAGCAAAAGGGATCCCATCTGCGCCTGGCCAACGCCCTGTTGCAGACCCAAACCCTGGGCGAGGCCGTCCAGCAGGCTTTGCGGGAAGAGCGCCACCAACAGGGTCGCCGGATCGTGGAACGGATGCAGTGGGCGACAGCTGCTGCCTTGGCCGTGACCCCTCTTCCGGCTTTGGATGTGCTGGCGGGGGTGGCCATCCAGGCGCGCATGATCGGCGAGCTGCATCAGGTGTTCGATCGCCGCATCACCCTGCAGCAGGCCCAGCAAATGGCCCACAGCCTGGCCCAAATGATCGTGCAGCTAGGAGGACTGGAGCTGGCCACCCAGGCCCTGGGCTCTGCCCTCAAAGCCAGCCCCTGGATGCTCATGGGGATCCCCCTGCAGGCGGCCAGCGGGGCCTACCTGACGCGGGTAGCGGGGCTCAGCTACCTGGAGTGGCTGCAATCGGGGGATCCCTGGCAGGAGGAGATTCTGCAAGAGCGGCTCAAGCAGCAACTCCACAACCGTCATCCGCTGGCTTTTCTCACCCAACTGGCTCGCCAAGCCCGCTCCAACATCTAGTCATTATCAAACAGCAATGAAACAGTTTGTTACGTCTCTAGCTCCCCTCTCCCAAAGGGAGAGGGGCTGGGGGTGAGGGGGCAAAGCGTCTCAATCTTGTTTGAAACGACTGTAAAGTCTGTACTAACTGTAGTCGGTGTTGCTGGGAAAAGCGGCACAGGTTTTATCATGGGTCAGACCCAGTCCAGCATTCTCAAGTCTGCTGCCCCAAACTGACTTCCTTGGCGCCCTATGTCTTCCATCAACCCGACCTTGCCCATTCAGTGGATCGATGCAGATTCGGGAGAGGTGGTGGAGGAATGCCCCTGGGAGAGCAGCCCCCATCCGGGCACCTACGTTCAACTGGCGGAGCAGCACTATTTGGTTTTGGAAAAGCGCCACTCCTACCAATTGCGGCAAGGCAAATATCACCTCTGCGGCATCCGCGCTCTGGTGCGCCCCGTGAGTTCCCCGCCTGAGGTTGGCCAATTTCTAGGGGATCCCGCCTGTCGGTTCAACGCCCACTCGCCGCTGCTGCGCTGCGCCGTCAACCCCAGCGGGCCCTGCCAGGGCTGCCCCCACTACGAGCCGGCCCAGCGGCGTTAGCCTTCCAGCTCCAGCGCCAGCACCTCGGTCAGGGCGCGGCTGGTTTTCTCCCGGAACTCGGTTACGCTCACCCGTCCCAGCAAATACACCGCCAGCAGCATCACCGCCGCCTCCACCCCGAAGACAGTGGCGTAGGAGAGGACGGGGGAAGAGGGAAAGAGAATCCGCCCCAGATCCAGCAAGGCGCCACCAATGAGGGTAGAGAGCGCCTGCGACATGGCCTGTGCCAGGCCCCAGGCTCCAATGAAGGTGCCGGCGGTTTCTGCTGCCGTCAAGTCCAACATTAGGCTAATGGCGCCGTTGGTGGTGATCCCGGAAGCCAGGCCAAACAGGATCATGCACAGTTGCAACATCGCTGGCTCACCCGTAAACCCTGCCAAAATGGTCAACCCAAAGGAGATCGCCACCAGCAGGCAGCCCAGCCGAGCCGTTGGCTGCTTGCCCAGCCTGGGCACGATCAGAAATCCGGTCACCACAATTCCCGCCAGAACGCCCAGGCTCCAGAAGGCGTTGAGCTGGGTGCTTTGGGATACGGTCATGCCGAACACCTCGCCGCCATAGGGCTCCAGAACCGGCTGCTGGATAAACAGGCCCATGGTCATCAGAACCAAAAAGCCAAAGAAGATCAGGGTTTGGCGGCTGGCGGTGAGCACCTTGAGGGCCGTGCCCAGGGTGATCTGGTCTTCTCGCCCGGCCAAGGTGGAACGGGATCCATAGCGGGAATAGCGTTCTTCCACCCCCCAGGTGGCGATCACCCCCAGCAGGATCACCACAGCAGGAATAACAATGAAGAGGCGGTTGATCGTGCTCTGCAAGTTCTCGGGATCCAGGCCGCGCAGCAGCACTGCCGAGCCAATTGCCCCGCCGGCAATACCCACCATCAGCATCGACCAGACGATCCCCACCAACTGGGAGCGGTTGTGCTCATCGGAAACATCCACCAGCAGCGCCGCAAAGGGCGTGGAGCAGGCGCTCAGGCAAAGCCCATAAAGAGCAAACATCAAGGCGGCGAGAGCAATCCAACCGTAGGTGGCCAGCGACCAACCGCTATTGGCAAAGCTCTGCCCCAAACCCCACACCACCTGCACGGCCAAGAAGATGCACAGGGCAAACAGCACCGAGCCCAGGCGCACATAGCCGCTGCGGTGCGTCCCAAACAAAGGCTTGGCATCGGAAAGCTGCCCAAACCAGACGCGGGCCGGGGAAACCAACTGGTGCATGGCCAGGGATCCCCCCACCACCGTGGCCGGGATGGCCAAGAGATCCAGGTCGATCATGACCCGGTTGAGCACCCCCAGCGTCAGCAGCGACATCATCCCCAGGCCCATCTGAAATAAGCCTAGGCGAAACATGACGGGCAAAGGCAAGGGGGGTGCCGAAGGCTGAGACTCTGAAGAAATGGCCGTGGCCGCAGACACGTTGACCTCAGGATCCCGTTGGATGCTAGCCATGATTGACAAAGTTGGCAAAGGCGCTACAGCTTCTCATCGTAGCCCAGCCAACCCCGGATCCTGAAAAGAAGGAGAGGCCCCAACCCAATCCTGTCTGAGGGAACAAAGCTGAGCCTTAAATCTTTCCGCGCTGGGGTTTCTCTACTACACTGACAACTGACCTGGTGCCAAGCGAAACGAGCCTTCGGGCCGCGGCGCTCGGCAGTTGCAGCCCTTGCACAGACAACAAACCCAATCTCGATCTTGTTTGAGACCGAGAGGCAAATCCATAGACAACTTTCGCTCAAGTCGGCGAAGAATTTCCCCGGCAACCTTATGGCTGACGCAGTTCCAGTTCGTCGCTACGACCTGTTTGTGCAAGCCTCGCGGCTGCTGCAGCGCTATCGGCAGTTGACGCCGGAACTGCGTCCGGTGGGAGTGGAGGTGGCGCTGGCCATCCAGTACCATCGCGCCCAGGCCGGCTCGGGATCCCTTCTGCCGGCGGTGGGATCCCCCCATGGCCTGCCTCTGCAGCAGGTGGCCCAGCGCATTTGCGATCCCTTCTACAGCAAAGTCCACCCCCTGCTGCCCACCCTGCCGGAGACGGGGGAGCCCTTGGTGTGGCCCTTGTTCAACCAAGGGGAAAATGGCCTTGTCCAGCCCCTGGCGCCAAGCAAAGTGGGCGGCAAACTAGCAGAACGGCGCTGGCTCAAAGCTTGTAACAGCCAGGAGGGCATTGGTTGTCATGCCCTGGCAGCCCATCTGTGGCAGGACGAGCGTTTTCTGGCCGAAGACCGGGATCTGTGTCCCTTTCGCCTCTACGACGGGCGCTACCCCTTGAGCGTGGATCAAGGGCGGCAAACCTGCGGCTTCGACGATCACCCTTGTGGCTGGCAACCGGGGCATCCCAAAATGCTGCAGGTGGTGGGCAAGGGCAAGCAAGCGGAGATTTTGCTCCCCCACTGGACCGAGGACATGTGGGCCATGCTCATCCCGCCCCATCGCCCCCTGCCCATCTATCCTCTGCTGGTGCTGCTCTACTTTGGCCAGGAGACTCTGCAGAAGGGGCGGAGCAGCCTTTCGGTGGAGCAGTTTCGCCTGGATTTTCAGTTCAGCCACTCTCAACTCAAGCTGTTGTTCAACACCCACCCTGAGCACCCTCTCAATCGCCATCTGCTCGCTTTGGCAGCGCAACCAGAGGTGGAGTGGGGATCCGCCGAGCTGTTGCCCCAGATGCCGCCCCTTCTCCATCAACCTGCCGGGGGTAAGGTGGTCTTGGATCCGGATGAGCCGCCCCAGTTTCGCAGCAGTGGGATCCCTTCCTGTGCGGGGACAGACCCGCTGATGGCAGAGCGTCGCCGTCGGCGTCAGTTGGAGCGCAGCGAGCGCCACAACGAGATCTTGCACCACTTTCGCCGCTGGTTCCGCCTGGCTGGCCTAGAAGTGCGGGAAGACCAGCACACGTTTGACTTTCTGGCGGTGGCAGATGGAAACCTGCTTTTGGCCGAGGTGAAATTGCTACACCACAAAGATGCGGCAGAGGCGCTGCAGGAGGTGGTGGGGCAATTATTCTATTACGAGCGCTTTGCCCTCACCCCCTGGATCGAACAGGGCTTCTCCGTCCACAAGGCGGCCGTTTTCGATGGTCCGCCCCCGGATCCCTACATTCGATTTCTGGAAGACCTGGGCATTGCCACCTACTGGATCAACGAACAGCAGATGATCGACGGGCCGGAGAGCTCTCTGCGGCTGCTGCGCCAGATGGAGGTGCGGGTACGGCCGGATCCTGAGTTGGGAGATTAGCCTTTTTTTCGGCTCTAGCCTGACGGTCATTAGAGTCGTTTCAAGTAGCAATTCAAATAGCAATGAAATGTTTCTCTACGTCGTTATTTGGTACGCAACGCTGTCGCAAACGTGCCGGCAGCGCGGAGTGCGATCCCTAACTCCCCTCTCCCTTTGGGAGAGGGGCCGGGGGTGAGGGTGTCCCTTTGGGAGAGGGGCCGGGGGTGGTCGCGCTAGCGGCGCGGAGCGCTTGGGCTCGCCTTAGAGAGATGGGCTGGGGGTGAGGAACAACAGCAGGGATCAAGGGCTTGGGGAGGAGATCCCAACCTGAGCGCAAACCTGGCCCTGCCGATCGAACAGGGTTACCTGCACCGGCAGGGATCGAGCAGCATACTTTTGCACATAGGCTGTCGCCCGCTGGCGGATTTGTCGGGACAGCTCCTGCAGCACCGGCTCTGCCCAGCCCAGCTCCTTCAGATACTGCACCGCTGCCTCCACCGTCCTTAGCTCTAGCACCTGCCGCGCCTGTTCGGCTGTTCCCCCGCAGCGGATGAGGGCTGCCACCAAGATTTCCAGGCGGGCATCGGCCACATGGCTGGAAGTGGTGAAGATGCCCCCTGCCAGCTTGATCAGCTTGCCGTGGTAGCCGATCAAATGAACCGACTCCGCCCCCCGCAACCCTGCTTCCACCAGCAGCGGCCCGATCCAATTGGCCACCAGTAGAATCTCTTCCGCCGGGATCCCTTGCCTCAAGGCCACCTGCTGCCCATGGCTACCCACGCAAAAGGCCAGATGCCTGTGCTTTTCCAACTTCTGCTGCAATTCGCAGCGGGCCCGCTCCAGGCTCTCGGCGCCGGCAGAAGGCTCCACCTCCGCCCGTGTCCCCAAAAGAGCCAGTCCTTCCAGCACCCCAAACGCCGCATTGGAAGTCCGCTCCGCCAAGAGTTTTCCCTCCGGCAAGATGATGCGCACCCGCAGCCGATAACCCTCTGGGATCCCAGACAAAAGGTTGATCTCAAACAGGCGCCGGGCGTAGGCATAGATGGCCGGGCTGCCGTCGGCGTGCCGCCCCAGCCCCTCCCCCGCTTCCAGGAGCAAAGGGAGAGCGGTGGGATCCCGTTCCTCCAAGCTCACCCAGGCCCAGACCGGTGTGTTGCGGGTGAGATCCAGGTGAGGGCCGGGATCCGAGCGGGTAATGGCCAGAGCCGTGTTCTCCGACAAAGCTGCCACCTGCTCTACTGGGATCCTGACCCAGCCGGCAGCGGATCCCGCCTCAGGCTCCACCTGCACGGCAATGACAGGATGAGCGCCGTCCTGCTCCAAAGCGATCCCGATGAGACGGTGGAGAGCAGCCTTAGCAGCAGCCACCGCAAACACGGGCAAGGTATAGCCCTGTTGGGGAAAGGGGAGAACCGCATCCTGCATTTTTTGTCTGGAAATAGAGAGAAACCTGCTCTGGAAAAAACTTTGGAGAGAGCCTATCTCAATTGTGGCCGACGCCAACCAGCAGGACTGGCTTGCTAGGGTAAACTCCTGAAGCCGACGTTTAGTTCTCCAACTGCGTAATCGTTAAATGATCTAGGGGAAGAAGGGGAGAAGCGAGAACTTATCTCTTTCAATAAAAGTAAAGAGTCAAACTGGGGCAGCTATGAGCGAAGCAGTGCAGCACTATCTTGAGCGTCTGGAGTCGCAAATACAGGAGCTGAAAGCTGCCATCGAGCGGATGCCGGAGCAGGTGGCAGCTGCTCTTCTGGCAAAGCAGGAGGCTAAAAAAAATGTCCCCGCCCCCTCCCGCTATAGCGTTCTGATCTCAGACTTGGTGGAAGATGGCAGCCACAACTTCCTGTTGGATGATGAACCCACCGTGGTAAGCAGCCGCAGCATGGGACACGAGCTTGCCCCAGAAGCCCAAGTCCAGCGACTGAGTGCCCAATTAACCGCTGCCTACAACCGCATCGCCGCCCTAGAGGAGCAGCTCTTGGCTCAGCGCCTGCAGCACTAAACCAACACAAACTAAGACGTGAAAACTTTGCCAGGGCTTCAGCGAGAGGCGACAGAGGGCTTGCCTTTGCGCTGTACATCCTGCATCTGAAAGCCGTGCTTGCGCAGCTCCTGATCCAGCAGCAGCTCGTTTTCCACGTGATCCACAAACAGCACACCATTGAGGTGATCGATTTCGTGCTGGATCACCCGCGCCAGCAAATCGTCAGCTCGAATGGTGCGGGGCCGACCGGTTTCATCTTTAAACGAAACCACGATCCCTTCTGGGCGCATCACCTCGCAAAATACCCCCGGAATGCTCAGGCAGCCCTCCTGCCCGGCAACTGCTTCGCCAATATACTCGCGGATCTCCGGGTTGATCAGCACCAGCGGCGGCACCTCCGGCTTGTCGGGATGGGGATCCACCACAATCATGCGCTTGGGAATGCCCACCTGCGGAGCCGCCAGACCGATCCCATCCGAGCTGTACATGGTCTGCAGCATGTCGCGAGCAAGCTGGCGGATCTCATCGTTGACCTGGCTGACACGCTTGGCCGGCTGCCGCAGCACCTTGTCGCCCATGCGATAGATGCGCAGGGGCGGATGCTTGAGCTTCACTTTGGGGACAGAAAGAGTGGCCACCATCCGGCAGGTCTCTCAGAATAAACAACAGCAGACGTCCAGTCCAGACTTCCATTTTACATTCGGTTCATGCCGTGCCGAGGCGATTCGTCTGCCGCTCAGCCCCCCTCTCCCTCTGGGAGAGGGGCTGGGGGTGAGGGTAGCGGCGCGGAGCGCTTGGGCTCGGCAGTGTGTCAGGTCGAAAGACTGGCTCAGGCTCGTTTGCAATGACTACAACTCAGAGCTGCCGTCCCCAGCCTCTGGGGATCCCTGGCGGTCAATGGCTTGCTTGAAGCCCAAGGCCACCAAAATGTTGGAGAGGGTGAGAAAAGCCTCTGCCCCCCCATGCAAGGGATCCACGTTGGCCAGAGAAGTGCCGTAGTGAACCTGAGCGTACAGCCCTGCCGGGATGCTGATGGCCACAAAAAGGAGCAGCAGCCAAAACCCAGTCAGGGCCAGCCGCGGGATCCGGCGCAGCCGCGACAGGAAGAACAAAAAGACCAAGTAAGGAAACAAGGAGAGGGCAAACAAACTGTTCATCGCTCAGTCGGGCTCCCCCTCCCGTGAAGGTGCATCTGCTGCCTCAGCCCGCCAAATGTGGTAAGCAGCCCAGGCCAGCGTACAGTTGCCGATTAAAGTAAAACTGGCCTGGGCAGTTACCACCCAGTCCAAATTGGGGTCGTTGTCAAACCAGTGCCAGGTGATCGCGCACATCGCCCCCAGCAAAGCGGGCAGCATTGCCCAGCTCAAACTTCGCCACTCGGGCCGGCCCACCCGCCCCCCAAATTGCCACACAAGCACAATGGCAGCGCTCCACTCCAAGACACTGGCGATGTGAATCCACCAAGTGGGAAGCGAAAGGGCGTGCATCAGGCGCTGAGGGAATGACGCAGCAGTTGGCGGTAAGTGGCTTCCTGCAACAGCATTTGCTTGTGCAGTTTAACCAAGATGTCTTTGGCCTGCTCGTGGCTCATCCGAGAAACCAAGGTCTCGAAAGCCCGCTGGCGAAATTGCTGCTCCAAGGAGAGATCTAGCGTTTCGTCCATCATTATCACCTCAGGGTGCTCAGGTTTAGGGATCTGCAGAGGGTTGCAACAGCGCAGATCCGGCCAGGTAGTGCAAGCAATCTAATACACATCTTAACAAATTGCAACAACATGGCAAGGTGTGGGATCCCGGCGGTGCCTGAGTTTGGCTGAGGCGAGGGCAGAGGAATTCAACCCGGTGGCAGGGAGAGTACAGGCCTGTAAAGTTTGACAAAGGTAGATTTTGGACCAGGAAGCGGGAGGATTTTCCGGCAGGGATCCCTTTACATCCTTTCATGTTGTGCGATTCGGTAAGTCTCCATGATAGAAGTGAATTACCCTGGAGCCTGGTTGCCCCTCTTGCTGATTGGTGCCTTACTTTGCTTGAATTGCTATGACCATTTTTGTGGGAAACCTGAACTATAAAGCCTCAACAGAAGAACTAGCAGCTTTCTTCCAGCAGAGGTGGAACGTTAAGTCGGTTACAATCCCGATAGATCGGGAAACGGGTCAGACAAGAGGCTTCGCGTTTGTGGATCTGGCAACCGAGGCCGAGGAAGATGAAGCCATCGAGAGTGCTAACGGGCAGGAGTTCATGGGCCGGCCCTTGCGTTTGGATCGAGCCAGACCCCGCCGACAAGCTTGAGCCAAGATTCCTAGCTCTGGATCTGGGAGGCCAGGCAAGCAAAGGACTCGGCTCCGCTAACGCGAACGGCAAGGTTGATCCCAACAGATGAGAGGGCTTCAAAGACTCCAAGAGTATCCAAGATGGTGAGGCTGCTACATCTTGCGGACGTTCATCTGGGCAGCAGCCTTGCCCATGGTCACATCAACCCGGCCACCGGATTGAACACCCGTTTAGAAGATTTTGTGACTTCTTTGCGCCTGTGCATTGACCATGCGCTCAACCAAGCGGTGGATCTGGTGTTGTTCGGGGGTGATGCTTTTCCCGATGCAACACCACCCCCCCTCCACCAAGAGCTTTTTGCCCAACAATTTCGCCGCTTGGCCGATGCCGGGATCCCGACCGTCCTGTTGGTGGGCAACCACGACCAGTATGGGCAAGGGCAAGAGGGCAACAGCCTGGCCATCTACCGCGCTTTGGGGGTTGCAGGCTTTATCGTGGGAGACAGGCTGCAAACTCATCGGATCGCAACTCGCAGCGGCCCGGTGCAGGTGACGACTTTACCTTGGCTGAACCGCTCCGCTCTGCTCACGCAACAAGAGAGCTTGGGACTGGATGGGGAAATCCTCGCCCATCAGCTCCTGCAGCGTCTTCATCTGGCCCTAGAGGGGGAGGTCCGCACCCTGCAGCCGGGGATCCCGGCGATTTTGCTGGCTCACGTCATGGTAGAGACGGCCCGCTACGGAGCAGAACGGCATCTTTCGGTGGGTAAAGGATTTACGGTACCCCTCTCGCTGCTGGCGCGGCCTGCCTACCAATACGTTGCCCTAGGGCATGTGCACCGCCATCAGGTGCTGTGTCGGGATCCCTTGGTGATCTATCCCGGCAGTATTGAGCGGGTGGACTTTGGCGAGGAAAAAGAGGAAAAAGGTTGTGTGCTGGTCGAAGTCACCCCCACAGGTGCGAGCTACGAATTTTTGCCCTTGCCCACCCGCACCTTTCACACCATCCGCCTGGATCTGAGCGCCGATCCGCCCCAGCAGGTGCAGGCCAAACTGCTGGCCGCCATCGCCAAGGCGCCGGTGGCCGGCTCTATCCTGCGGTTGATCTACCGCCTACGCCCCGACCAGCTCGACTGCGTCGATGAGCGGGCTTTGCACAATGCTCTCGCCCCTGCCTTTAGCTATACCATCACTCCGGAAGTGATCGGCCCCGGCCGCATCCGTCTGCCGGGCTTGGATCCCAGCCGACTTGAGCCCCTGACGGCTCTGGAGCAGTATCTGGCCGACCGCAGCGATCTGGCCCCTTTGCACAACGAGTTGCTGGCCGCCGCCCGTCAGCTGCTGGCAGAAGCCGCGGATCCCTCACAGGACTGGGATCCCAATTGGGAGGAGCCTGCCCCGGCGCAAGAGGAGCAGTTGCCGTTGTTTTGAGGTGTTCCCTCTGTAAGGGCTCGCCGAGGCTGAAGATCCCAAGTCTCAGGTGATCTAAATCACTTCCAGATGGCAAGAAGCGACACAAACTGGGGATCGGGTTGAAGACGTTGGCAACGACGGCATCAGCTCACTCACAGGGAACTGCTCAGACTGGCAGACCTCACACTGCCAGTCTTTTTTTGGGTTTTGAGTTGAGGGGCTGTGCAGCTGCAGCGGGCTCGGTACGGTTCTCCCGTTGGACTTTTCTGGTTATTCCCAACAATAGGGTTTCCCCGCAAGGCCGACTGCACAGACTGTTTCTCTAGACCCAATTTTATTTTTATTGATAAAGCTAGTGCCTAGGTGCGGGATCCGCCGGTTACGGTATACTGCACGGGATGCAGCCCTTTTGCCGGCCAATCGCTGCAATGCCATCGGGATCCCTAACCAAAACTTTTTGCGATAGCCGGCAGATCCCGGCAGAGGGTTGCTATCCCTTGTATCTCAGTCTTTCGAGTAGCCTATGACTGCAACTTTTGTTCACACACCTTTGGCGCAAACCCTGCTGCCTCGCCCTTCCCGCGTTCGAGACTTGCTGCTGGTGGTGGGAGGCAGCTTATTTGTAGCGGCCCTGGCTCAGGTGCGGATCCCTTTGCCTTTCACGCCGGTACCGATTACCGGACAAACCTTTGGCGTGATGCTGGTGGGAGCAGGCTTTGGTGCCAGGCTGGGCTTTCTCGCCTTGCTGCTGTATCTGCTGGAGGGGCTTTTGGGATTGCCCTTCTTCAGCGGCGGCGGAGCTGGGCTCAAACACCTAGCCGGAGCGACGGGGGGCTACCTGCTAGCTTTTCCCCTGGCTGCTGGGCTGATGGGCTGGTTTGTGGAGCGCTGGGGGGTGGATCGCGACCCTTGGAAGATGGCGGCGGCTATGCTCTCCTGCTCGGCTTTGATCTACGTCCTGGGAGCCACCTGGCTGGGGGTATGGCTGAACGAGAATGTCGGCCCCACCTCTCTCTTGGCAGTGCTCAACAAAGGGGTCTTCCCTTTTATACCAGGAGACCTGGTGAAGTGCGGGCTGGCAGCAGCCCTGCTGCCCACCACCTGGCGCTGGGTTGGACGAGAAAGGCCGCCGGCAGACTCCTAACCCCCTAGCAGCAACTCAAAGCTCGCCCCAGCAGAACCGGAGGGTCTTGAGGTTAGCTTCACGCCAGAAAATCTAAAAAAAAGATAACGGCTGCGCGGATCTGACCTTTTTTCTGAGATTCTAAGAACTGTGCTCAATGCGGTGTTCAATACAGCTTGTTTATGGAGCCCTTCCTTATAGTGCTCTAGAGTTTTATAGGTCGCGACTAGGCCCCCTTGTGGGGCTTTTTACTTCTCGAGAGGTACCTTCTTCTCCAGCCACTGGGCCACTTGGTCTGCCAGATCAACTCCTTCCAATTGAGAGATCTCTCGAAGCATCGTCGGGCTGGTCACGTTCACTTCCGTTAGTCGTTCTCCGATAACATCGATCCCAACAAAATAGAGCTTCTCCTGCCTTAGCACCGGTGCCAAAGACCCGCAGAGAGCCCGTTCTTTTTCGGTAATCTTGGTTTTTTCTACCCGACCGCCGGCGGCCACATTGCCGCGAAAATCTCCCTCCCCAGGGATGCGATTGACGGCACCCAAAGGTTCTCCCTCTAGCAACAAGATGCGCTTATCTCCCATCGCTGCTGCTGGCAAATACTCTTGCACCATCACGGGTAGCTGGCCAAATTGAGTGCTCAGCTCGAGCAAAGAATTGAGGTTCAGATCCCCGGCACTGACCCGCAGGATCCCTTCCCCACCCTTGCCACCCAAGGGCTTGAGCACCGCCTGCCCCATCTCCTCGACGAATTGGCGCAGCAGGTGTTTGCTGCTGCTGACGCAGGTACGCGGGATCCACTCTTGGAATTGCAGGGCGTAGAGCTTTTCGTTGGCCGAGCGGATCCCAGCAGGATGATTGAGTACCAGCGTGCGGCTGGGGGAGAGGCGATCCAAAAGGTAAGTGGCATAGAGATAGGCCGTATCCACCGGCGGATCCTTGCGCATCCACACCGCCTGCATTTGGCTCAAGGGCAACAGCCGCCGTTCTTTGACCTCGTACCAGGGATCTGCTGCCGGATCCAAGGCAATTTCCTCAACGGCGGCCCAGGTTTCCCCTTGATCCCAGTAGAGATCGGCCAGTCCCAAGCAAAAGATGCGGTGTCCCCGTCTCTGCAGCGCCTCCATCAGAGCAACGCTGGTGTCATGGCCCACCTGCAACTGGGGCAACGGATCGACAATGAAAGCTACCTGCATGGAAGGTGGGGTTCACTAACGAAACGCTGCCCCGAGTATGCAACAAATCGGAGCCGATTGTTCCTTACCCGCAACCCAGCAGGACTGGCTTTATTAACATCCTCTTAACCTCGGCAAGCGGCGCAAACGTTAGCTTGATAGGTGGAATCCTTAGTTAGCCCTCAGTCCTCGGCTAGGTTGACCGAGTTTCTGTCCCAGCTTGTGAGGAACAACCCATCCGTGAGTGCTCCCCCTTCTCAACCCTCCGAGCCGGTTCGCATCGAAACCACGAGGGACTTGCTGGCAGCCCTGCGAGAAGGGCGCTCCCTGCTGGGTGCCAACCTCGAAGGCGCCTACCTTTCGCGGGGCCTGTTCGACCGCATCCAGATGCCCAAGGCCAACTTGACGCGGGCCAACCTGCGCTCGCTCAGCATGCAGCAGGCGGATCTGCGGCTGTGCAACTTCCGCCGTGCCGAGCTGGAGCGGGCCAATTTTGCCGCCTCCGATCTGCGGGGATCCAGCTTCAGTCAAGCCCTGGGAGACTACAGCAACTTCACCGCTGCCAAGCTGGACAAAAGCAGCTTTCAGGGGGGGCGCTTCAGCCATTCCATCTTTCGCGAGGCCAGCTTGGTGGCTGCCAACCTGGCGGGAGGAAACTTTTTTGCCGCCGACTTTTGCCAAGCCAACCTCTTTCGCTGCAACCTCTCCCAGGCCGTCCTGGCCAGTTGTCAGTTGCAACATGCCAACTTTGACCAAGCCCTCCTGGTGGGGGCCAACCTGCAAGAAGCTCAACTTGAAGGGGCCAGCTTTGTCGGCGCCGACTTCACCGACGCCAAGCTCTCGGACGAAATGCGCAAACTCTTAATCGAGCGGGCCAGCGGCACCAACGAGCTGACCCAACGGGACACCCTCAACACGCTGCTGGCAGGTTTACAGCCCAAGTCGCGTAAGCTATTCGGTTTGCTGTGAGGGCTGGATCCGGCAAGCACAAGGGGGTCGAAAGCTCAAAAGCGGTTGAGGTCGATCCCGGCCTCGCGGGCCATGGCCCCTACTCCCTTAGCCTTGAGGGTCTTCAGGGCTCTGGTGGAAAGGCGCAAACGCACAAACCGCTTACCTTCTTCCCACCAGATGCGCTTCCACTGCAAGTTGACTTCCTGCAGGCGCTTAGTGCGCCGGTGGGAGTGGGAGATGGCAAAAGCGTTGTTGCGCTTCTTGTTGGTGAGTTGGCAGCGACGTGCCATGGGAGCAGAGTAAACTCAGCTCTGTTATCGTAAAGCATCTTTTTGCTGGGCAGCAAGCTGCAGTTGAGTTTGCAACTGGGCTAGCTCTGCTTTCAGGCGATCAAAGGTTTGTTGGCAGTGGTTAACGCTTCTCAGGGGCAGCTCTTCATTTTTGGCGATACAGGTTACCTGTACAGAGCCGTCGGCGGCTTGACGGGTGCGATCCACAAACACTTCCACGGTTACCAGCTTGGTGTAGGGATTCTTTCCGGGAGGCTCACCGGCTACCCAGTAATCAGAGCTGTTGTGGAGGACATTGAGTTGGCAGCGCTCCAAGATGGCGCGAATCGACTCGCCTAGCTGCTCGGCTGAGCCCACAAGCTGGGTAACGCAAGAGTATCGAGCCATAGGAGAAGCAAGTCACCACGGTTATCCTACCATCAAGTTTTCGGCTCCTGCAGCCAAAGGCGGGCGAGCAAAATTGCGCTCAAGAGTACTCTGTACCGGCTCGGCCAACCCTGCTGCGAGGAAGTGAATTGCGTTAAAACATGAAGAACGCTGCCTGGCTTTTTCCCCAGGAGAGTTGCCATGTCTAGGGTCTCCTGTTTAGCCCGTTCTCTCTTGCTGCTGGGATCCCTTGCTCTGGGTTGGATAGGCCTGTCTTCTGCCCAAGCGCAGCCCTTTCAAGCGGGCGATCTGGATGGGGATGGTCGTTTGACAGTGCAGGATCTCAACCTGTTGGGGGCCTATTTGCGGGGAGAACGGGAGTTGACCGACGACCCGATCCGGGCTGCCGATGTCGATCAGGATGGGCGGATTACAGAAGCCGATTGGCAGGTGTTGCAGCAGCGCATTCAGGCGGCCACAGATGCACCCACCGGACAGGTGCAGTTGGATTCTGCCTACTCTGGCCAGGTGGTGGATCGCCTGACAGGCCAGCCTTTGGCCGGGGTGGAGGTGGCCATTCCAGGGGCAGGGATCGCGGTGCGCACCGATGCTCAGGGGCGGTTTCGCCTGCCGGGGCCGCTGCCGGCAGAAGAAATTTTGGTGGCGCGGCTGGAGAACTATCTGCCCTATTCCCAGAGCACAGGCAACAGACAGACGGGGGGGGATCGGCCCTGGCAGTTGCAGTTGGAGCGCTGGGATCCCAACACGACTTTGGTGCTGGAGGCCAATGTCATCCGCCTGGGCGATAACCAATATTCTCCAGAGTCGGCGGCTGCCGGCCAATTTCTCGGCCCTGCCCAAGAGGTGGAGATGACCCGCTCCTTCACTTTGGAACGCCTGCCGCCTCGCCCACCGGTTTTGCGGATTGGATCCCTGATTGGGTTGGATACTGCCGCTGCCTATCGGGCCGGCCAGTCCCGCATCCCCGGCGCCAATATGTCTCCCATGCGAGTGCTTTTAAACGGGGTGGAGGTGGAGCAAATCCACTTGGGGGGAGACGACCTGCGCATCCCTCTGCCGCTAGAGCATCTGCGCCTGGGGCTGAATACTGTTACCTTGCGCACTGGCAAAACGGTGATCCAGCCTGGCAGGATCGCCGGCGAACCCCGGATCAGTATCCCTCTTTTTGGTGGATCCCTGGATATCTTTGTGCCACTGGGGACTGACACAATCGGCCAGTACGGTGGGGCTTGGGTGGACTATGACGATGTGCAGTTGGCCAACGTAACCATTGAGATCCCCAACTGACCCTGCTCCCTTCATGTTCCCGCCGCTCCAGATTGGGCAAGCCACGGGGCTGGTCGGCGAAAAGGAGCGCCTTCTGTCTGCCCTCAATACTGGAGTTGCCCACTTGTCCGGCCAGCAATGGGAAGCTCCCTCTTCCAACAGCAGACATACTGCAGTCGTTGAATTGCTGCTCCTCAATGCCTCCGTGAGTGCTGGGCATCCCGCTCTTCAAGAAGGATCTCTGAGGTGAGCGCAATCCAATCTCGGCAACCATCAGACCCATTCACCCAAACCGAGGAGAGCTGACTATGAGCATGGGTAGGACTTCTACCTTCTCCCTAACCTGGCTGTGGGCGGGATCCCTGGCTTTGGGGGTGACAGCCTTAGTAACCCGCCAGGTCGTCTGGGGTCTCTTGCCTGTGGCTGCGGCTTACCCGGCCATCCGCCGCCGCGAAGAACAGCTTTGCCAAGTGTTGGGGCAGAGCTGGCAGCAGCAGGAACAGATGGCGACCCAACTGGGGGCGATACAGGCGCGCATCGACGCTCTCGAAGCTCGGCCTACGTCACATTTATCGGTGCGGCAGCAACTGGCTCCCACCACGCAGGCCATTCAACAGATCCAGCGGCGGCTCAAAGCTGTAGAACTGCGGCTCAATGCTCTGCCCCAGGCGACTCCTCAGGAACTGGAGTCGATGCGGGCGCAATTGCAACGTCTGCAGCAGCAGGTGGAGTCCCAGCCAGCCCTCCCTTCCCCTCGTAAAGCTCTGGGGGTGTTTATTGACGGCGCTAACCTGCACGCCAGCGCCCAGCAATCGGGATCCCCTCTCGACTACCCCGGACTGTTGAGCTGGCTGGGCCAGGGCCGAACCGAGATGGAGGTGCATTTCTACAGCGGCACAGATCCGCACAACCTCGGCCAGCGCCGTTTTCTGGCAGAGCTGAGAAAGTTGGGCTACCGAGTGGTTACCAAGCCGGTCGTCACCCGTGCCGACGGCAGCCGCAAGGCCAATCTGGATGGGGAGCTGATCGTGGATTTAATGACCCTGTATTCCCGCTACGAGACGGTGCTGCTGCTGAGCGGTGATGGGGATTTCGCGCCAGCCCTCCGGCACATCCGCAGCCAAGGCTGCCGGCTGGAGGTAGCCGCCTACCGGCCCAGCACACACCCGGAGCTGATTCGCCTGGCGGATCGCTTTGTCGATCTCTGTGCCTGGCAAGGGACAGGGATCCCGGTGCCCCTACCGGCAAAACAGACGGCGGCCAGCGGCTGAACCCCTGCGGTTCCGGCCAGTTGCCCCCATAATCAAATCAACAACCAACAGCAGACCATTCCTGACCCATCCCCTCAACTTCCAACCTCGATGGAGAGATACCCATGTCCACCCAGTTGACGCCGCGGTTTGCCGAGGCCATGCGCTACGCCCACCGCTGGCACGCTGCTCAAACCCGCAAGGGAACAGGGATCCCCTACCTCAGCCACCTGCTGGCGGTGGCGTCCATCGCCCTGGAGCACGGCGCCGACGAAGATGAGGCCATTGCCGCCCTGCTCCACGACAGCCTGGAGGATGGCCCCCGCTACAGCGGCGAGCCGCGGGCCCAGATCGAACGGGAGTTGCGGGAGCACTTTGGAGAACGGGTGCTGCAGATCATCCTGGGATGCACAGACACCGACAGCGATAGCTCCCTGGGCGAGCCCAAAGAAAACTGGAAAGAGCGCAAAGTGGCCTATCTCAAGCACTTGGAAAGCGCAGATGCCTCGGTCTTGCTGGTGGCCGCCGCCGACAAGCTGCACAACGTCCGCTGCATCCTGCGAGACTTTCGCCAACTGGGGGATCAGCTCTGGGAGCGCTTCTCCGGCGGCAAAGAGGGATCCCTGTGGTACTACCGGTCGCTGGCGGAGATCCTGGGGCGACGGCTGCCTTCTAGGCTGGCGGCGGAGCTCCAAGAGCTGGTGGCCGAGTTGCAACGGGCAGCCGGGTCAGAGCCGGCAACAGCTTGACAGAGACGACCAGGGCTGAAGAAAATGCTGGGGGCAGCCTTCTTTTTCGCACTCTTCAGGTCACCTGTCTATGGTTCTCGCTGTTGGCACCATTGCTCCAGGGTTCAACACCACTGACACCCACGGCAACCAAGTTTCTCTGGCCGATTTTACCGGGAAAACCGTTGTCCTCTACTTTTACCCCAAAGACGACACCCCCGGCTGCACCAAAGAGGCCTGCGGGTTCCGCGACACCTACGCCGATTACCAGAGCAAAGACGTGGTGGTGTTGGGGGTGAGCATGGACGACCAGGCCTCTCACCAAAAGTTTGCCGAAAAGTACAACTTGCCCTTCCCTCTACTGGTCGATACCAGTGGGGTGATCGCCCGCGCCTACGATGTGGATGGGGGCGGTTACGCCAAGCGGGTGACCTACGTCATCGACGGCGAGGGCAAAATTGCCAAGGTCTATCAGAACATCAACACCGAAACCCATGCCCGCGATATCTTGGCGGACTTGGGCCTGTGAAATCTTTTCGGTTCTTCTCTGAGAGCCCGGCCCTTGCGCATGAACGACGACATTCCGGTTGCGCGTCGCCAGTCCACTTCGGTGGAAAAAGCGCAAGGTCCGGCGGCTACCTTGAGGTTGCGCCTGAGCTTGGGGCTGGTAGTGGTTGGGTTGGTGCTCTTGGCGGGTTGGGGGATAGATCAGTTACCCGGATCCCGGCAAGCAGCAGATCCCCCAGTTCTGGAAGAAGCCAGTCAGCCCCCTCTGGCGCAGCCAACTGAGCAGAATGGACGGGTCTCGCTGCTGGGGCACTATGCCTATGCCGAGGCCCCCGCAGATAGCCTACGGGTGGTGGGCAGCTACCACGGTCGAGAGGTGCGCCTGCGCCAGGCGGCTGCCGAGAGCTACCTGCGCATGAGCGCAGCAGCCCAAGCCGACGGGATCCGCCTCGTCCCTATCTCTGGGTTTCGCTCGATAGCGGAGCAGGAGTTTTTGTTTTTTCAACTGGCCCAATCGCGGGCTTTGCGACCGGAAGAACGGGCGGCGCTCAGCGCTCCCCCCGGCTACAGCGAGCATCACACGGGCTATGCCATCGACATTGGCGATGCCCGGTTTCCCCAATGGGACACGCAAGAAGCCTTTGAGACCACCCCTGCCTTCCGCTGGCTGGAGAAGAATGCCGCTCGTTTTGGCTTTGAGCTGTCCTTTCCCCGCGGCAACCCACAGGGGGTGAGTTACGAACCCTGGCACTGGCGCTTTGTGGGCGACCGCCACAGCCTGGAGACCTTCTACAAGCGCTAACAACTCCCCTCTCCCTCCGGGAGAGGGGACGGGGGTGAGGGCTGACTTCCTTCGGGAGAGGGGACGGGGGTGAGGGCCCAAAAAGCGGATGACGCGATTCGAACGCGCGACCGTCTCGTTGGCAACGAGAAGCTCTACCACTGAGCTACATCCGCATCAGGAAGTTTATGATGGCAAGTTTTGCGGTCGTTTGTCAAGCCAGGGATCCCCGGCGCATTTTGTTCCAGAATGAGAGGAGTTCATCTTTCTTTGCAGTTGCGTCAGCCCTTGGCGGGGCTCAGTTGAGGGGATCACGATGCGGGTAGCCATTATCGGAGCAGGGTTGGCCGGCTTGGTCACGGGGGTCGATTTGGCGGAAGCGGGGCACCAGGTGCAGATCTACGAGGCGCGGCCCTTTGTGGGCGGCAAGGTGGGCTCCTGGCAGGATGCCGAGGGCAACCACATCGAGATGGGCCTCCACGTTTTTTTCTGCAACTACAGCAACTTGTTTGCCCTGATGAAAAAGGTGGGGGCCTACGAGAACCTGTTGCCCAAGCAGCACCTCCACACCTTTGTCAACCGCGGCGGGCATACGGGCAGCCTTGATTTTCGCTTTCCCCTGGGAGCGCCCTTCAACGGCCTCAAGGCCTTCTTCACGACAGAGCAGCTCTCCTGGGCCGATAAACTGCGCAACGCCCTGGCACTGGGCACCAGCCCTCTGATTCGTGGCCTGCTGGATTACGAAGGAGCAATGCGGCAGATTCGCGCCTTGGATCGGATGAGCTTTGCCGATTGGTTCCGCCGCCACGGCGGATCCGAGGCCAGCCTGAAGCGGATGTGGAACCCGATTGCCTATGCCCTGGGCTTCATTGATACGGAGCAGATTTCCGCCCGCTGTATGCTGACCATTTTTCAGATGTTTGCCAGCAAAACAGATGCCTCCAAGCTCAACCTCCTCAAGGGATCCCCGGACAATTACCTCACCCAGCCCATCGTCCGCTACCTGCAAGCCCGCGGCGGCCAGGTTCATACCCGCCGGGGAGTCAGCCGCATCGAAGTCAACGACTCCCCTCCCCACGCGGTAACCGGCCTGGTCTTGGCCAATGGCGAGCGGGTGGAAGCAGATGTGTATGTGTGTGCAACGGCGGTGGAAGGGGCCAAACGGCTGATCCCACAGGTGTGGCGGCAGTGGCCCCAGTTCGACAACCTCTACAAGCTGGAATCCGTACCTGTGGCAACGGTGCAATTGCGCTTCGATGGCTGGGTGACGGAGCTGAAGGGCCGGGCCAGACGCGCCGCCGACCACCCGCAGCCGCTTGGCATCGACAACCTCCTCTACACCGCCGATGCCGATTTCTCCTGCTTCGCCGACCTGGCCCTCACCAGCCCCGCCGATTACTACAAGCCCGGCCAGGGATCCCTGCTGCAATGCGTGCTCACGCCGGGGGATCCCTTCATCTCCATGCCCAACGAGCAGATTGCCCAGCACGTGCTGCACCAAGTGCACGAGCTCTTCCCCTCGTCGCGGCAACTGAACCTGACCTGGTACAGCGTGGTCAAGCTGGCCCACTCCCTCTATCGAGAGGCGCCGGGCATGGATCCCTATCGCCCGCAGCAGAAGACCCCTGTGCCCAACTTCTTCTTTGCCGGCAGCTACACCGCCCAAGACTACATCGACAGCATGGAAGGGGCTACCCTCTCCGGTCACCTGGCCGCCCAGGCCATTCTGTCTGCCCACAGGGATCCCTGACATGAGGACACTCCTCTCTCCCTGGTGGGAGAGGGGCTGGGCGGTTCCTGTTCCCCCCTCTCCCTCTGGGAGAGGGGCTGGGGGTGAGGGCAACATAGCAGTGGGGAGTTGGAACAAGCTTCTGCCAGCAGTTCTAGAAGCCTGCAGTCTATGGCTCGACTGGAAGATCTCAACCCCGGTGCAAGGGTCAGAGGGATCCTGCCAAACCAAGCCGTTGTCATCGTCAACGTGAAATGGCACGGCAGCAGTGCCATCGAGGTCATCTACAAAGACATCCAGGGGCAGCCCCATGCAGAGCTGCTGTTTCGCAACCAAGAGCCAACTTTGGAAGTTGTTCAGGAGGGATCCCTTTGCAACTTCGAGGGAGAGGGTGCTCTCTTCCGGTTGGTTTCCGAAGCGCATCGCATTCGGCTGGCTCATCTTTTCGATCCCCTCCTAGCTGTCCACACCTCTCTGGTAGAGCCTCTGCCCCATCAAATCAGTGCCGTCTACGAGGAAATGCTGCCGCGGCAGCCGCTGCGGTTTTTGCTGGCCGACGATCCAGGGGCTGGCAAAACCATCATGGCAGGGCTGTTGATTCGGGAGCTGCTGATTCGCGGTGACCTGCACCGCTGTCTCATTGTCTGCCCCGGCAGTCTGACCCTGCAGTGGCAAGAGGAGATGGTGCAAAAGTTCCATTTGCCCTTTGAAATTTTGACCAACGATCGTCTTGAAGCAGCTCGAACAGGGAATCCATTTCAGGAGATTCCGCTGCTCATTGCCCGGCTAGATAAGCTTAGCCGAGATGAAGTCCTACAATATAAACTTAAGCAAGCCGATTGGGACTTGGTCGTTGTCGATGAGGCCCACAAACTTTCGGCATCCTTCTTTGGCGGAGAAATCAAAGAAACCAAGCGCTACAAGCTGGGTAAATTGCTCTCTCAGCTAACGCGCCACTTTTTGCTGATGACAGCCACTCCCCACAATGGCAAAGAAGCAGACTTTCAGCTTTTTTTGGCCTTGTTGGACGGAGATCGCTTTGAGGGAAAATTTCGAGATGGAGCTCACACCTGCGACGTCTCGGATCTCATGCGGCGATTGGTGAAAGAAGACTTGGTTAAGTTTGACGGCAAGCCGCTTTTTCCAGAGCGAAGGGCTTACACCGTCCAGTATGCCTTATCTGATCTGGAAGCCAAGCTTTATCAGGAAGTTACCGATTACGTACGAGAAGAGTTTAACAATGTAGATGCCTTGGACAACGATGGTCGCAAGAGAACTGTTGGTTTTGCCCTGACCATCCTACAGCGTCGGCTAGCCTCTTCTCCAGAAGCGATTTACCAATCCTTGCGGCGACGGCGACAGAGGCTGGAGCAGCGGCTTAGGGAAGAACAATTACGGAGTCGAGGAACGAGAAATATTACTGTCACTATTCCCCCGCTTGATGCGGAAGGTTGGGAGGAAGACTTTGAAGACTACACCGCTGACGAGCTGGAAAAACAAGAAGAAGAGTTGGTAGATCAAGCAACTGCCGCTCGCACCATTGTCCAGCTTAAGGCAGAGATTCAGCGGCTTCAGGATCTAGAAAAGCTGGCTGAACGGGTGCGACGCAGTGGTCAGGATCGCAAGTGGGAAGAATTGTCCAAGCTGTTGCAAAATCAAGGGGAAATGTTCGACGCCGGTGGACATCGGCGCAAGCTGGTGATCTTCACCGAACACCGGGATACCCTTGAGTACCTGGCCGACCGCGTGAGAACTCTGCTGGGGCAGTCAGAAGCAGTGGTTACTCTTCACGGCAGCATGGGTCGGGAGGAGCGCAAGAAGGCTGAAGAGGTTTTTAAGCAGGATCCGGCTGTGCAAATCTTGATTGCCACCGACGCCGCCGGGGAGGGGATCAACCTGCAGCGAGCCCATCTAATGGTTAACTACGACTTGCCCTGGAATCCCAATCGCTTGGAGCAACGGTTTGGGCGAATCCACCGCATTGGGCAAACTGAAGTCTGCCACCTATGGAATTTGGTGGCTGCAGAAACTCGCGAGGGGGATGTCTACCTGGCTTTATTGAAGAAGCTGGAGAGCGAGCAAAAAGCCCTAGGGGGCAAGGTCTTTGACGTGCTGGGCAAGGCTATTGATGGGAAGGAATTGCGAGAGCTGCTCATTGAGGCCATTCGCTATGGTGATGATCCAGAGGTGAGAGCTCGGCTAAACCAGAAGGTGGCAGATTACCTAGATCGAGAACGGCTGAGAAAGCTCCTGGAGGAACGGGCTCTGGCCCACGACTCCATGGACATCACCAGGGTGCAACAGATTCGATTAGAGATGCAGCGAGCTGAAGCCCGGAAGCTCCAGCCTCATTTTATTGCTTCCTTTTTCCTAGAGGCCTTTCAACACTTAGGGGGCACTGTGCAAAAGCGAGAATCCAAACGCTACGAAATTACCCACGTGCCGGCAGACATTCGCAATCGGGATCGCCAGATTGGCTTGGGCGCGCCTATTCTCAGAAAATACGAACGGATTACCTTTGATAAAAGCCTAGTTAGCGTTCCCGGAAAACCTTTGGCAGAGTTTGTCTGCCCTGGCCACCCTCTTCTGGAAGCCACCATCGATCTTATTCTGGAACGATACAGAGACTTACTTAGACAGGGATCCGTCCTTGTCGATGAAAGGGATCCCACCGAGACGCCGCGGGTTTTGGTGTACCTGGAGCACGCTATCCAGGATGGGCGGACTGATCGCAATGGCCAGCGGCGAGTCATTTCCCGCCGCATGCAATATGCGGAAATCCTGGCCTCTCCCATGGGGCGGGATGACCCTCACCCCCCAACCCCCTCTCCCATGGGGCGGGATGACCCTCACCCCCCAACCCCCTCTCCCATAGGGCGGGATGGCCCTCACCCCCCAACCCCCTCTCCCATGGGGCGGGATGGCCCTCACCCCCCAGCCCCCTCTCCCTCAGGGAGAGGGGGAGATGGTAATGAGGAGTTCAGGATAAGGAGTGCCGGCTATGCTCCCTACTTGGACTATCGACCCCTAACTGCTGAAGAGCAGGCTCTTCTGAAAGCCCAAGCCAGCTCTTATCTTCCCAGCTTCTCTTCTGCGAAGCTAGAAGGGCAGGTCACCACCTACGCCATTGAACACCTTGTTCCTCAGCATTTTCAGGAGGTCAAGGCTCAGCGGGAAGAACTCATCAACAAAACAGAGCGGGCTGTAAAGGATCGTCTCACCCGAGAAATCAACTACTGGGATCACCGGGCGGCCCAGTTACGGCTAGAGGAGCAGGCGGGCAAGCTCAATGCCAAGCTCAACTCTGCCAAGGCCCGGCAGCGGGCCGATGAATTGGCCGATCGGCTTCGCAAGCGGCTGGCGGAACTTGATCAGGAGCGCCAGCTATCCTCCTCGCCGCCGGTGGTGGTGGGGAAGGCGCTGGTGATCCCTGTGGGGTTGCTGCAGCGGCTGCAAGGCAAGCGGGAGTCCACTCCTGCCACCTTTGCCCGCGAAACCCAGCGTGTGGAGCAGGCGGCCATGGCCGCTGTCATGGCCATCGAGCAGGCGTTGGGATATGAGCCCCGCGATGTGAGTGCCGAAAACCTGGGCTATGACATCGAATCCAGAGGCAGGGAGGGCCTGCGCTTTATCGAGGTCAAGGGCAGGGTTGAAGGAGCAGAAACGGTAACGGTAACGAAAAATGAAATTCTGACAGCTTTGAATAAGCCCGACAGCTACATCCTTGCCCTGGTTCAGGTGCCGGCGGATCGGGATTTTCCAGAAGGGGATGTCTTCAGGGTCAAAACTCCTGCAGGCACTTACACAGTGGCGGGGGAAGGCTGTGAGGTGCGCTACGTAAGAAGGCCTTTCAAGCGGGAGCCAGATTTTGCTGCCAGTAGCGTCAACTACAAGTGGAAGGAGCTCTGGCAGCAGGGATCCGATCCCCGGCTGCAGAGCTAGCCAATCTGGGGCCAAGGGATCCGCCTGCAGCGAGTAGAGTATATTTTGCCCCCTGTTTTCGCCTCCTTGGCCTTGGCTCCTTATGTCCCGCCGCAAGAAGCTCATCGAAGTTGCCCTGCCCCTGGAAGCCATCAACTTAGAATCTGCCCGCGAGAAGTCCATCCGCCACGGCCACCCCAGCACCCTACATCTCTGGTGGGCACGCCGGCCCCTGGCGGCTTGTCGGGCGGTTCTGTGGGCTTCTTTGGTGGATGATCCCAGCAGTTGGCCAGACAGGTTCCCCACCGAGGCCGACCAAGAGCGGGAGCGACAGCGGCTGTTGGACATTCTGGCCCGCATCGAAGTTCAAAAAGACAAGGACGGCAAAACCAAGCAAGTGGTGCGGGGCCTGGTTTCTTGGGACGATGTGAACGATCCCAACTCAGGAGTTTTGGAGGCGGCCCAGCGGGAGATTGCCCGCTGTTTGGCCTGGGATCGCGGTGAGGATCCGCCCACGGATCCCCAGGCTGTCAGGGAGTACATTGCCAAGCACGCGCCGCCGGTTTACGACCCCTTTGCCGGGGGGGGATCAATTCCCTTGGAGGCGCAGCGGTTGGGGCTCAAGGCTTATGCCAGTGACTTGAATCCGGTGGCTGTTCTCATCAACAAGGCTCTGATCGAAATTCCGCCGCTATTTAAGGACAAGCCGCCGATTAACCCCCAGGATCGCCCTCACCCCCCAACCCCCTCGCCCATAGGGCGAGATTGCCCTCACCCCCCAGCCCCCTCTCCCATAGGGCGAGACGGCCCTCACCCCCCAACCCCCTCTCCCATAGGGCGAGGGGGAGTTTGCGGTTTGAATCGGTGGTATGGGGCGCAAGGATTAGCGGCAGATGTGCGCTACTACGGACAATGGATGCGGGATGAGGCTTTTAAGCGGATCGGGCATTTGTATCCGAAGATTGCCCTCACCCCCCAGCCCCCTCTCCTATGGGGAGAGGGGGAGAAGACTCAAAACCCTCTCCCTCTGGGAGAGGGCAGGGTGAGGGATCCATCTGTAGTCCACTTAGCACAAGGTCAGTTGCCCAATGGCGATGTTGCCCTCACCCCCCAGCCCCCTCTCCTATGGGGCGGGATGGCCCTCACCCCCCAGCCCCCTCTCCCGCAGGGAGAGGGGGAGTTGGAGAAATGGGAAGTTCCTCCAGCAATTCAGAAGAAAATGCAGGAGGTAGCTCGACAACTGCGGCGGCAATCTACACCTTCTGAGGCGATTTTGTGGGAAGCGTTGCGTAATCGCCAGTTGGAGGGGCGTAAGTTTCGGCGACAGCACCCGATCGGCACATTCGTGGTCGATTTTTTCTGCAAGGAAGAGGCTTTGATTGTAGAGGTCGATGGGCCAATCCACGAGCATCAAAAAGATTTGGATCGCCAACGGCAGGAACTGCTAGAAAGCCTGGGACTGCGCTTTGTGCGCCTGAGTAGCCACTTGGTAGAAACCAATCTCCCCGTAGCCTTGGATCGAATCCGCGCCGCCTTCCGCCCCCTTCCCCCCTCTCCCCCAGGGAGAGGGGACGGGGGTGAGGGAAAACTTCCCCCAGGGAGAGGGGACGGGGGTGAGGGAAAACTTCCCTCAGGGAAAGGGCAGGGTGAGGGAGAAGCAACGGTCATTGCTTGGCTGTGGGCAAGAACGGTGAAATGTCCAAACCCAGCTTGCGGTTGTCAGATGCCATTGGTGCGCTCGTTTCAGCTTTCGACCAAGAAGGGGAAGGAGGCTTGGGTAGAGCCAGTGATTGAGCGCCTTGATGCCCTCACCCCCCAGCCCCCTCTCCCGCAGGGCGATGCTGCCCTCACCCCCCGGCCCCCTCTCCCGCAGGGCGATGCTGCCCTCACCCCCCAACCCCCTCTCCCCAAGGGCGATGTTGCCCTCACCCCCCAACCCCCTCTCCCCAAGGGCGATGTTGCCCTCACCCCCCAACCCCCTCTCCCGCAGGGCGAGGGGGAGAGAACTCAGAACCCTCTCCCTCTGGGAGAGGGCAGGGTGAGGGTTCAATTCGTAGTCAAAACTGGCAAGGGCAAAGCACCAGAAGGCACAGTGGATCGCAAAGGGGCAAAGTGTATCGCCTGTGGAACTCCTGTGCCACTAGACTATGTGCGCCAAGAAGGCAGAGCAGGACGGATGGGATCCCAATTGATGGCCATTGTGGCGGAGGGACAAAACGGCAGAATTTATCTATCTCCCACCGCAGAACAGGAAGCTATTGCTAGATCTGCTCAACCCACTTGGAAACCGGATGCTGACCTACCACACAATCCAAGGGATTTTAAGACTCCAAATTATGGCATGAAGAAAATTTCCGACCTCTTCACCCCGCGGCAACTGGTGGCTCTGACGACCTTCAGCGATTTGGTGGCGGAAGCACGGAAAAAAGCCATCCAAGATGCGATCGCCGCTGGGATCCCTGATGACAATGTGCCTCTGGCTGAGGGGGGAACGGGAGCTAGGGCGTATGGAGAGGCAATTAGTGTTTATTTGGCGTTTGCTGTCAGCCGACTTGCCAACAGGTCAAGCACAATCTGTATATGGAATCAAACAGGTGAAAAAGTTGAGCAAACTTTTGCCCGTCAAGCAATTCCCATGACTTGGGATTTTGCCGAAGCCAATCCCATGAGTGATTCAACAGGAAACTTTAATGGTGCGATTGATTGGGTTGTTAAGGTTCTTGAAAATGCGCTTCCCAATTCTTTTGCTCAAGTTACCCAACACGACGCAACGGCTCCTCACCCTGACGACACTACCCCTAAGCTCATCTCCACAGACCCCCCTTATTTCGACAACATTGGGTATGCCGATCTCTCAGATTTCTTCTATGTCTGGTTGCGTCGTTCCCTTAGTTCAATTTATCCCAACATTTTTAGCACTTTATTAGTTCCTAAAACTCAAGAACTCGTCGCTACGCCCTATCGCTTTGGTGGAGACAAACAAAAAGCCAGGGAATTCTTTGAAACAGGACTCAGCAAAGCCTTTAACCGACTGCATGACATCTGCCATGCCGATTATCCACTCACTGTTTACTATGCCTTCAAGCAAACCGAAGAAGACCCCTCACCCCCCGATTCTCTCTCCCACGAGGGACGAGATGTCCCTCACCCCCCAGCCCCCTCTCCCACAGGGCGAGATGTCCCTCACCCCCCAACCCCCTCTCCCATAGGGCGAGGGGGAGAAAATTCAGAACCCTCTCCCTCAGGGAGAGGGCAGGGTGAGGGAGGCAGAGCCTCAACTGGCTGGGAAACTATGCTCGAAGGCTTAGTTAGGTCTGGATGTACTATTGATGGTACTTGGCCAATGAGAACAGAAAGACCTACTGGAGTAAAAGTTGCAGTAAATGCCCTCGCCTCTTCCATCGTCCTCGTCTGCCGTCCCCGTCCTGCCAATGCGCCCAAAGCCAGCCGTGGCCAATTTCTCAAAGAACTCAAGCGAGAACTACCCCAAGCCCTGAAACTCCTGCAACAGGGCAACATTGCGCCTGTTGACCTAGCCCAGGCCAGCATTGGCCCTGGCATGGCGATCTATTCCCGCTATGCTGCTGTTTTGGAAAACGATGGTTCTCCTCTAACAGTTCGCACTGCTCTCCAACTCATCAACCAGTACCTGGACGAATACCTTGAGGAACAAGAAGGCGAACTCGATAGCGCCAGCCGCTGGGCGGTGACCTGGTTTGCCCAACACCGCTTTGAGCCGGGCCCCTATGGAGATGCAGAAGTCCTCAGCAAGGCCAAAAATGTCAGCCTCGAATCCTTGGAAGAACTTGGGATCCTGGAAGCCAGGGCCGGCAAGGTGCGGCTACGAGAGCGCGGATCCCTGTCGCTTCCTGAGGCAGGGATCCGACTGCCGGAGAGCCTTCCTCACTGGCTGATCACCCAGTTTCTCATCCAAACCCTGGACACCCAAGGGGAAATGGCAGCCGCAGAATTGCTGGCCAGCCTGGGGGAAAAAGGCCCCATTGCCCGCGACCTTGCCTACCGGCTCTACACCCTTTGCGACAAAAAAGGCTGGGCCCAAGAAGCCCTAGCCTACAACACCCTGGTCATCGCCTGGCCAGAGATCAGCCGCCTTGCCTTGCAGACAAAGCAGAACAACATCACCCAGCCCAGCCTATTTTAATCCCCCCTCTCCCTCAGGGAGAGGGGCCGGGGGTGAGGGCTGTTCCTCAGGGAGAGGGGCCGGGGGTGGTCGCGTGAGCGGCGCGGAGCGCTTGGGCTCTCCCTCAGGGAGAGGGGCCGGGGGTAAGGGGCTGCTCCCTCAGGGAGAGGGATCCAGGGGTGAGGGATCCAAAAGACTACAATAGCGCCAGCGCCCCCTCAAATCCTCTGAACGGGATCCCTCAAGCCGTGATCTCCCTCAACTTGCGGCCCAGCCTGGAGTTGACCGATGAAGTCTTTGAACAGCTCTGCCGGCAGAACCCTGAGCTGCGCCTGGAGCGCACCGCCCAAGGGGAGCTAGTGGCCATGGCCCCTGTCGGCAGTGAGAGCGGGCTTCGCAATGCCGACCTGCTGGGGCAGCTCTGGCAGTGGAACCGCCGCACGAGCTTAGGACTTGTCTTCGACTCCTCCACGGGCTTTGCCCTGCCCAACGGGGCCATTCGCTCTCCCGATGCCGACTGGGTTGCCAAGGAGCGCTGGCAGCAGCTTACCCCCCAGCAGCGGCGCCGCTTTGCTCCCCTGTGTCCCGATTTTGTCTTGGAGTTGCGCTCCCCCACGGATGATTTGGCCACTCTGCAGGCCAAGCTGCAGGAATACCTTGAGAACGGATCCCGGCTGGGCTGGCTGATCGACCCGGAAAGCCAGCGGGTCTACGTCTATCGTCCAGGCCAGCTCCCCCAGATCCTGGAGCGGCCCACCTGCTTGGAAGGGGATCCCGTCCTCCCTGGCTTTGTTGCGGATCTTACCCTAGTCTGGGAATAGCTCCCAGAGAACCTGCCCATGATCGCGCTTAACCTACAGCCCAGCCTGGAGTTGACCGATGAAGTCTTTGAACAGCTCTGCCGGCAGAACCCTGAGCTGCGCCTGGAGCGCACCGCCCAAGGGGAGCTAGTGGCCATGGCCCCTGTCGGCAGTGAGAGCGGGCTTCGCAATGCCGACCTGCTGGGGCAGCTCTGGCAGTGGAACCGCCGCACGAGCTTAGGACTTGTCTTCGACTCCTCCACGGGCTTTGCCCTGCCCAACGGGGCCATTCGCTCTCCCGATGCCGACTGGGTTGCCAAGGAGCGCTGGCAGCAGCTTACCCCCCAGCAGCGGCGCCGCTTTGCTCCCCTGTGTCCCGATTTTGTCTTGGAGTTGCGCTCCCCCACGGATGATTTGGCCACTCTGCAGGCCAAGCTGCAGGAATACCTTGAGAACGGATCCCGGCTGGGCTGGCTGATCGACCCGGAAAGCCAGCGGGTCTACGTCTATCGTCCAGGCCAGCTCCCCCAGATCCTGGAGCGGCCCACCTGCTTGGAAGGGGATCCCGTCCTCCCTGGCTTTGTCGCCGATCTCAGCTTAGTTTGGGAATAGCCTGCCCCGAGTTGCCCTCTTTTCCCACCTGCCCCTTCTTGCAGCCCTTGACCGATGGCTATCAGCAACCACGAACGTGTTGGACGCGCCCTCAATCTTCTCCGACAGGGGCTTTATCCGTTTGTCGTGCGGGAAATGCAAGCCTTTCATGGCGAGAACTGGCTGAACGTGGCCGCCGACACCTTGCCCCAGAGCTCTCCCAAGTTCAAAAGCCCAGAGCAGATCCTCGAGCAAGATGTTGCGGCCCTGCTGACCCTAATGTGGGAGCAATGGAACACCGTCTTCAGGCAAACCTTGGGTCAAGCAGAGCGCACCCTAGTCAGCGAGCTGCGCAACACTCGCAACGCCTGGGCCCACACCTGCACCTTTGGTTTTGACGACGCCTACCGCGCCCTCGATAGCGTGGCCCGCCTGCTGAGCGCCATTGCCGCTCCCCAAGCAGCCGAGGTGGAAAAGCAAAAGCAAGAGCTGCTGCGGCTACGCTACGAAGAACAGGCCAAGCGAGAAAGTCGCCGCGCCATTGTAGCTTCTCTGGAAGGCCAACCCCAAACTGGCCTCAAACCCTGGCGGGAGATCGTTACCCCTCATCCGGATGTGGCCTCTGGCCGCTTCCAACAGGCCGAATTTGCCGCCGACCTCTGGGAGGTTTACCTTGGCGAGGACTCCGCTCGCCCCGGCGGGACGGCGTCCTTTGAGTACCGGGATCCCGTCGAGTTCTACCGCCGCACCTACCTCACCAAAGGGCTGCAACAGCTTTTGATCAACGCCCTGAGGCGCCTCAGCGGCCAAGGGGGAGATCCGGTAATCGAACTGCAGACCAACTTTGGCGGCGGCAAGACCCACGCCATGCTCGCCCTCTACCACCTTTTCTCCCCCCCTTCCGGGAGAGGGAGTGAGGGCCTCCTACCCGACACAGAACCTCTTTTGCAAGCTGTTGGCCTACAGAGACCACCGCAAAACGTCAGAATAGCTGTCCTGGTGGGGAACAAGCTCCAGGCCAGCGGGATCCCTCCCTACCGGCCCGAACACAGCCAGCAAAACCGCCCCCTGATCCGCACCCTTTGGGGAGAGCTGGCCTGGCAATTGGGCGGGCCTGAGGGTTATGAACTGATGCGGCAGGCCGATGAGACTTCCACCAACCCTGGCGACAGCCTCAAGGTTTTGTTTAACCGCTATGCTCCTTGCCTAGTTCTCATCGACGAATGGGTGGCCTACGCCCGCCAACTGCACGACACTCCTGACCTGGCTGGCGGCACCTTCGACACCCAGTTTACCTTTGCCCAGACCCTGAGCGAATCGGCCAAGAACGCCAAAGATACCCTGCTGGTGGTCAGCGTCCCCTCTTCCGACATCGAAATAGGCGGCGAACGGGGCAAGGAAGCTCTGGTTCGGCTCAAGAACGCCATCGGGCGAGTCGAGTCCCCCTGGCGACCGGCCAGTGCTGAAGAAGGCTTTGAAATCGTCCGCCGTCGCCTGTTCCAGCCCATTCTTGACCCTGACCTGTTTGTGCAGCGGGACGCGGTGGTCAAAGCCTTTATGGATCTCTACCGCAGCCAAAGCCAGGAGTTCCCCAGCGAGTGCAAAGAAAGCGACTACGAACGTCGCCTCAAGGCCGCCTACCCCATCCACCCCGAACTGTTCGACCGGCTTTATGCTGACTGGTCAACGCTGGACAAGTTTCAGCGCACCCGCGGCGTCCTGCGCCTGATGGCCAGAGTCATCCATATCCTCTGGCAGCGCGATGACCGCAGCCTGCTGATCCTGCCCGCCCACATCCCCATGGACGACCAGCAGGTGCAGTCGGAGCTGACCCGCTACCTCGACGACAACTGGCTGCCGGTCATCGAAAAAGATGTGGATGGGCCCAATTCTCTTCCCCTGAGCCTCGACGGCGCCCATCCCAACCTGGGCCGCTACTCCGCCTGTCGCCGGGTTGCCCGCACCATCTACATGGGATCCGCCCCCACCCTGCGGGCTGCCAACCGAGGCCTAGAGGAGCGCCGCATCAAGCTGGGCTGTGTCCAACCGGGGGAACATGTAAACACTTTTAGCGATGCCTTGCGGCGCCTTTCCGACCAAGCCACCTACCTCTATGTGGATGGCAATCGCTACTGGGTTTCCACCCAGCCCAACGTCAACCGCACCGCCCAGGAACGGGCTGAGCAGCTTTTGCAAAACGAGCGCCACTCCATCTGGGAAGAGCTCCTCCGCCGTCTCAGAGCCGACAAAAGCCGAGGCGAATTCGGCGCCCTGCACATCGCTCCCGAATCTACCGCCGACATCCCCGACGACAGCTTGGGGGTGCGGCTGGTCGTCCTTTCTCCTCAATATCCCCACAGCCGAGGTAACCAAAACAGCGAAGGACGGGCATGGGCAGAGCAAGTTCTGCAGCGCCGCGGCAGCGGCCCTCGCTACCACAAAAACATGCTCCTATTTTTGGCTCCCGACAAAGCCAAATTGGAAAACTTGGAACGCCATACAGCTCAGTATTTGGCGTGGAAGGGAATCGAGGAAGAGAAAGACATCCTCAACCTCGATGCCTTTCAAACCAAGCAGGCCAACACCAAGCTAGAAGAGTCGAACAGGGCAGTTGATATCAGTCTACGGGAAACCTACCAGTGGCTTTTGATCCCAACTCAGCCCGATCCCCAGGGTGGCATTGAGTGGAAAGAAACTCGCTTGCAAGAACAAGACTCTCCCATTTTGCAAGCCAGCCGCAAGGCTGTTCGTGAAGGTGATCTAGTGGTCAGTTATTCTGCCCTCAACCTGCGCTTGGATGTTTTGGACAAGTTTCTCTGGCGGGAGGCAGATCATGTGAGTTTAAAACGGCTGTGGGAGTGCTTGACCCAGTACCCCTATCTGCCTCGCCTGAAAAATCAGTTGGTCTTGTTACAGGCTGTTCAAGATGGCGTTGCCTCAGAAACCTGGCGGGAAAGCTTTGCCTACGCTGAAAGTTTTGACGAAGCTAGGGGCAAGTATCTTGGCTTGAGAGCGTCAACCAGTGTCAACGCCGCCCTCAATGAAAATGGGCTGCTGGTCAAGCCAGAAATTGCCCTACGGCAACTCAACGAGCACAGCTTCCCTCCCCCTCGGCCTGATACCGATGCCCCGTCAGGGCAAGCTGAAGTAATAGCCATAAAAGATAGTAGACAGGATAAGAATCAACCCCTTGCCCCAATCTCTCCTGAGCTGCCCCGGCGCTTCTATGGCAGGGTAGAAATTGCCGATCCCTTGCGAATCAACAGAGATATTGCCACCCTCGCCGAAGAGGTGATCCGGCACCTGACCAATCTGCCGGGATCCACCGTCAAAATCACCCTGGAAATCGAAGCGGAAATACCGGAAGGCATGCCGGAGACCGTAAGGCGCACCGTAGCAGAAAACTGCCGAGCCTTGAAGTTCTGTACCCAGGAGTTTGAGAGCGATCTTTAGATAATCCGCAGCAGTAAGGAGCTCAACCTACTCTATGAGCTGCAATCTGCCCCTGCGTTGAGATCGTCCAGTTCGCTGTAGTCCGGCAGCGCCGTGTCGATAGGCTGACCTTGGCGCAACACTACTCGGTCATGCTGAGGTCGGGAAAGGAGCTCGTCAAACCCCCGGCCCTTGAACAGCACCAAGTCTGCCGACAGGCCCACCCCAATTTGTCCGGCCTCTACTAAGCCCATCCTACGGGCCGGGGTGGCAGTGATGGCCTGCGGCCAATCCCCGTAGGGGGTGTCCAGGTGCAGGATGCGGGTGGCCTCCCGAAACACTTCTAGGCCGTCGTGATCCCCGAAGCCGTGGAAAGGATCCCGGCAGTTGTCACTGGCTATCATCACCGGCACGCCCAAAGCCTTCAGCTCATGGAGCAGCGTTACCCCCCGCCAGCGGGGCGTGTGGCCGGGGCGGCGGTCTTGTAAATAGAGGTTACACATGGGCAGGCTGACCACGGCGATCCCCGCCTCTTTGACCAGGGCCATGGTCTGGTGGGCCACCTGCGGTGGCTGCACCGCCAAACTGCAGCAATGGCCGCACACCACCTGGCCGGAAAACTCATGGCGCAAGGTTGCTGCTGCCACGTGTCTCAACGTGAGGGATCCCGGATCCTCCGTCTCGTCGGTGTGGAAGTCGAGATCCAGCCCCCGCTCCTGGGCCAGGGCAAACACCCGCTCCAACTGCTCATCCAGCTCCGGCCCCATCGCCGCTACTCCACCCAGGATCCCGCCCAGCTCTGCCACCTTGTCCGCCAGCTTCTCCCCTGCCGGCGTGAGAAAGAAGTCCAAATGGGTCAACGTCACTGCCTGCAGCTCCAGTCTGCCCGCCCACTCTTGCCGCAACTGGGCAAACACCTCCCAACTCACCTGGGCGTGGGGGCCGTTGCAGACCAGGTGGGTGCGCACCGCCTGGGATCCATGGGCATAGCTGCAGCGCAGGCCAAAGTCGCAGCGGCGGTAGATATCCTGCCAAAGTTTTTCGTGCCTGCCGGCGTAGGCCCGCTCCATTTTGGCCCAGTCTTCCTGCTCGGCCCGGATTGCCCCGGCAAACGTGCCGTCGGGGTTGGGGGTGCGCGGCCACACGTGCCCCTTGTCCAGGTGGGTGTGGATATCGACAAAGCAGGGCCACACCTGTCCCCGCCTCAGATCTACACTCGGGATCCCCTGAGGCGGGATCCCTGTTGCCGCTCGGATGTGGCCAATTCGCCCCTCCCTAATTTCCAGATCCAATAGCACCAGGCCCTCCCGGTTGGGGATGGCCCCTGGCACCGCATCTTTGAGCACCGAGACGGGAACCTGGGCATTGAGCAGCCAGTAGTGGGCAGCGCCAGGGATCTGCACAGTGGTACAGCAATTAGGCAAACTGGCCCACCACCTGCATGGCAAAGCTCAGCAAAATAAAGGCCAACCAGGGGGAAAAGTCCAAGCCGCCGATGGGGGGGATGAGGCCGCGGAAGAGGTTGAGATAGGGATCCGTGAGCTGGCTGAGCACCGACAGGATGGGGTTCGACCAGTTCAGTTGCGGGAACCAGCTCAGCAAAATCCGCACAATCAGCAGGGCATTGTAAATGACGATGAACTGGTAAAGGGAGCGAAACAGCAAAGACGCGGCACTGCCGTAGACCAGCCCCAGAGAGAGGCCGTCTGTCCAAGGGAGCAACAAAGGGCTGAGCATCATGGTTAGAAACAGCGAGGGAACGACTCTTCAACTCATCTCAACTTAAGCGCTGTCGGCAGAGGCAGACCTGATCCAGGAGGGCAACTCAGCCGAGAGACGAGAACACTGGCACCCCTCAGGGGAGAAAGCCAGTGCCGCCTCTAGTTTGGCATGGACAGGGATCCCCTGCTTAAGGCTTTTCCTCGACAGCGCTAGAAGATATTTCCTTGACAAGCAGTTGTGCGCGGGTGGCCTGGATCGCCTCGTTCAACTCGGCAATCTTGGCTTCGAGGGTGCGGCGGGCCTGGGCAATCCGCTCTGTTTCCTGTTCCCACTCCCTCCAGTCGCTGGAGCTGGGCACAGCCGGCTCACCCGAGACTCGGAGGCGCGGCCGCTCAGGAGGGACAGAGGTGCCGTTGAGACGGTCGGGATCGCGGCGCTGGCCTTCGGCGGATCCCTTGCTCAGTCGGGGGGCCAGCACAAAGGCGATCACCCCGCCGATGATCCCGCCCAACACAGCGCCGGCTACCACACCGGCAATGAAGTCACCTTTCTGATCTGCCACGCTTTTGTCCAGCTCACCAAACTTAAGCTATCTTCTTCTGTTCTACCTTTCCTGTCCCACTCCCGCCAGCAAATTCGGCCAGGGCTGGGGAAGTCGCCAGTGGCTGAGCCGCTCCAGGTGGGCTTGCATCTGTTCCCTCAACTCGGCCAAAGCATGTTGCAGATCGCCGGGCAGGGATCCCAGTGCCGCCTGCCAGAGGTGAGTTGGAGACAAGTCGGGGCTGACCACATGCCACAGCCGCTGTAGCTCCTCAAAGTGAAGGCGGTCATCTTCCGTAAGCGAAAGCACCAACTGGCGGCGCAGCTCGCGGGCCTCTTCCGACATCAAGTAGCGCAAACCCATTTGGGCAGTGGGGATCCAATCCAGCCCCCCATCGCTGCGGGCAATTTGGATCAAATTCTCCAGGCGGTTCCAGCGGAACTTGCCATCTTTAATCAGCACTTGCAGCAGCCGCTGGCGAATGCGGGGTGACTCATCCGTCAGCAGGCGCTTGGCCACGTAGGGATAGGCCACACCAACAATGCGAAACTGGGGATAGAGGCTAAGAGCCACCCCTTCTTGAGTAACCAAAGAGCGGATTACCAACGCAAAGTGGGAGGGTACCTGAAAGGGGTAGCGGTACATCAAATCGGAGAACTGGTCGGTGGCGGTTTTGAAGTTGAAGTTGCCCACCTCCTGGTTCAACACATCCGCCAGCACCGTCTCCAAAGCAGGGATCAGCTCTTGGCGGTTGACATCCGGCTGTAAAAAGCCCAGATGAATAAAATCGTCGATTAAGGCGTTGTAGTCGCGATCCACCAGGTGAACCAGCGCGTCCACCAGATATTCCTTCATTTCTTCGGTGAGCTGGTCCATCATGCCGAAGTCGATATAGGCCAGGCGGCCATCGGCCAGGGCAAACAGGTTGCCCGGATGGGGATCGGCGTGGAAAAAGCCGTATTCCAGCAACTGCTTCAGGCCAGCCACCACGCCAATGCGCACCAGTTGTCTGACCTCCAAGTTGGCGGCTCGAATCCGCTCCACATCGGTGAGCTTGATGCCGTCGATCCACTCCAGGGTCAACACCCGGCGGGTGCTGTAGGCCCAAAAGATGCGCGGCACATACACATCGGGATCGCCGCGAAAGTATTCGGCAAAGCGCTCGCAGTTTTGCCCTTCGTTCAGGTAGTCGATCTCCTCAAAAAGCTTGTAACCAAACTCATCCACCACCGCCGTCAAGGTGTTGCCCAGGTTCAGGGGCAGCCAGGAACCCAGCCAGGTGGAGGCCCAGCGGATGAGGTACAGATCTAGGCTCAGCCGCTCCCGCAGGTGGGGCCGCTGCACCTTGACCGCCACCCATTCGCCACTGTGCAGTTGCGCTTTGTAAACCTGGCCTAGGCTGGCCGCGGCCACCGGCTCGGAAGAGATCTGGGCGTAAATTTCGCTAATCGGACGGCCCAACTCTGACTCGATGCGGGCAAACGCCTCCTGGGAAGGAAAGCTGGGCAGTTGATCCTGCAGCTTGGTCAGCTCTTCCAAGTAGTCTTTGCGCACCAAGTCCGGTCGCGTCGAGAGGGCCTGCCCCACCTTGATGAAGGTGGGCCCCAGGTCGGTGAGCAGCTTGCGCAACTGGGCCGAGCGCTCCGCCACATTGCGCTCCGTCTGCCCCCACAGGCGATCCCAGCGCAGACAGAGGACAAACCAGAGAAAGGGCCAGAGAATGGCCAGCGCCCGACCGATCACCTGCGGCAGGCGCCAGCGGTAGTAACGAGCAATAAATTGCGGATCGTAAACTTCTAGGTCGGCAATCGAGGAAATCCTATTCAGCACGCTCAAGGGATCTCACAATCTGTTTTTAAAGCTCTCAATAGTTATCGTAATCTATTGTAACGGCAAAAGCCTCTTGATTCCTCTTCATCTTGCTTAACAGCACCTCCTCAGCGCTCGCCAGCCAGGTTCTTGGCCAGAGCCGACCTCCCCCGATCAAATGACGGTGTTGTCCGGGATCACCGAGTCCTTGATGATGGTGACGATGCCGTTGCTGATCCAGATCCCTTCCTCTTCCCGCTGCGCTTCGCTGACGTGATCCTTGTTGAGGATGCGGACGTTGCGCCCGATGCGGGCGTTCTTGTCCACGATGGCGTTGACAATGTGGGAGTTGGCCCCGATGCCCACCGGTGGGATCCCGGCCTCCAGCTTGGCCTGGCGCTCTTCTGCCGACTCGTAGTAATCGGCCCCCATGACCAGGGTGTTTTCTATGATGGTGTTGGCTTCCAGGCGGCTGCGAATGCCGATGATGGAATTGCGAATTTGGGCATTTTTGATGATACAGCCGTCGGCGATGATGGAATTGACGATGTGGGAATCGAGAATCTTGTTGGGGGGCAAAAAGCGCGGGCGGGTGTAGATGGGCATTTCGCTGTCAAAGAAGCTAAAAGGCGGGTTGGGCTGCTGCACCAGCGACAGGTTGGCCCGATAAAAAGCCTCGATGGTGCCGATGTCTTCCCAATAGCCCTTGAAGAGGTAAGCCTGCAGATGGTACTTGCCAATGGCTGCCGGCAGCACCTCTTTGCCGAAGTCGGTGTGCTCCTTCACCTGCAGCATCTCGATGAGGGCTTCCCGCCGGAATACGTAGATTCCCATCGAGGCGATGTAGGGCTTGGCCTTGGCCTCTTCCGGGCTAAGGCCGAGGGCTTGGGTATCCACCTGACAGGCTTGCAGCAGCTCCCCCTGCGGCTTTTCCTTGAAATCGACAATGCGACCGTTCTCGCCGATCTTGAGCAGGCCAAAACCTGAGGCCACTTTTTCTTCGCAGGGGAGCACCGCCAGCGTCACATCGGCTCCGGTCTGCCGGTGATGGTGGATGAAGGGGCGGTAGTCCATGCGGTAGAGGTGATCCCCAGATAGGATGAGGAAGTCCCGTGGCTTCCAAGAGTCCATCAGCCAGAGATATTGGCGCACAGCATCGGCAGTGCCCTGAAACCAATCGGGGTTATCGGGCGTTTGTTGGGCCGCTAAAATATCCACAAAGCCGCCTGTGAAGGGGGACATGCGGTAGGTGTTGACGATGTGGCGGTTGAGGGAGGCGGAGTTGAACTGGGTGAGGACGTAGATTTTGTCGATATCGGAATTGATGCAGTTGCTAACCGGGATGTCGATGAGGCGATACTTGCCTGCCAGAGGCACAGCAGGTTTAGCACGGCGCTTGGTCAGGGGATAAAGTCGGGTGCCACGCCCACCGCCCAGGATAATCGCCAGTACATCGCGCATGGTTGTCCTCCACCAGGCTACACCCAATAGCATAGACTGCTGCGGGGGCACCTGGCCCAATCTGGCTGAGGGGAATCGGGAAACCGGAAGCAGCTGAAACAAATTCTGGGGAAGCGGATGGCACGCGTCCTGGCTTTTACCAACAATAAAGGGGGCACCGGCAAGTCCACCCTCTGCGTCCACGCGGCCCAGTTAACGGCTCAACGGGGCTACCGAGTTCTGCTCATCGATCTCACCTCCCAGGCCACCGCCAGCAGCTTTTACCTGGAAGAGGTGGAATCCCTGCCCCCCGAGGAAACAGTCTGGGCCAGCTTGCACCCGCAGCATCGATGCTCTTTGGAAGAGGTGATCTATTGCACCGACAAGGGGGTGGATGTGGCGCCCTCCCACAGCACCATGGCGGAAGTGGCGGCCCAATTGGCGGCTGCCGGCGATGCAGGGCAACACCTGTTGCAGCACCAGTTGGATCCCTTGCTGCCGGATTACGATTTTATCTTTCTCGATACGCCGGGGGAACTGAATGCCCTCACGGCCAACGCCCTGCGGGCAGCCCAGCGGGTGTTGATCCCGACCCGGCTCAACCGCGCCGATTTCTCCTGTACAGAGGTGACCCTACGCTACATTGAGACCCTGAAAGGTCAGTTGAGCCAGGCCCGTGCTGTCTTGACCATGCTGGACGACCGCTACTTGCCGGGGGGCATCTGGTCGGGATCCCATACCGGGCAATTGTATGTGCAAGCGCAACAGATTTTTGCGGATGTGCTTTCACCCGTTACCATTCCAGATAGCAGCGATTTGCGCACCGCTTTTGACTACGGCTTGACGGTCATGGACTATCGGCCTGGCTCGGTGGTGTGTCAGCGATTGGTGCAGTTTGTCGAACATGAGGTGCTCTTGTGACTGGATCGGACCGTAGCCTCTTTCCTTCTTCAGGAGAAACTTCCCGCACTCGGCGCAAGGCCAGTGCTAAAACCAGTTCAGAGCCCACCTCTGCAGAATCTACTCCCACGGGCGAGGAGCCGACAACGATGTCTTCTCAGTCTCCTACAGAACCAGCCCCAGAATCGCCAGAAATTGCAACTCTCAAAAGTCAACTGGCCGAAGCTCAACAACGCTTGCAGGACTACCAAAACAAAGTCTCTGCCTTGCAAGCTCAGCTTGAGCAAGTCACTGCCCATCGGGACGAATTGCAGAAGGCGCTGGCCCAGTTGCAGGCGGTGGCAGACGAGCGGGCCAAGACCATTCAGGAACTGCAAAGCCGCCGAGGACAAGCTCCACTCCCGGCTAGGCCCCAACCCTCCGCTTCCCCGCTGCAGGCGCAGAAGAAGATCATGAATCGGCCCATCTTCGACAATGTGTCGCCCACCGACGAAGATATGCCGCCCTACATGCTGGACTAGGCAGTGGGTACTATCCTGGATTGCACCCGAGGAAAGAAGGGTGTAGGGTTAGGGATCCCTGTCTGCTCGGTTGCCGTTCTGGTCTTCACGCTATGACTTCATCCCAGGCGAAGATGACTGTTTCTTGCGATGCCATTCCGCCCCATGGGGGCACTTTGGTTAACCGCATTGCCCCGCCCGAGCAGGCACAAGAGCTGCGCTCCAAAGCTGAACACTGCCCCATCCTCTACCTCGACGAGCGGGCTCAGTCGGATCTGGAGATGATCGCCATTGGGGGCTTTAGCCCGCTCACCGGCTTCATGGGGCGGGCAGATTACCAGTCGGTTCTGGAGACGATGCATCTGGCCAATGGCCTGGCTTGGTCGCTGCCGGTGACGCTGCCGGTTGCTGCCGAGATAGCCGCCGATCTCAAGGAAGGGCAGACCATTGCCCTGGCCAACGGCGAGGGCAGGCTCTTGGGCCTGTTGGAATTGACCGAGAAGTTCACCTACGACAAAACCCGCGAAGCGCAGCAGGTCTACCGCACCACCGATGAGCAGCATCCGGGGGTGAAGGTGCTCTACGAACAGGGATCCGTCTATTTGGCTGGCCCTGTAACTCTCTTCCAGCGGGATCCCCATCCCCTTTTCCCGGCCTACCAGATCGACCCGGCTCAGTCGCGGCAACTGTTTCGGGAAAGAGGCTGGAAAACGATTGTCGGCTTTCAAACCCGCAACCCCATCCACCGCGCCCACGAGTACATCCAGAAGTGCGCGCTGGAAATCGTGGACGGGCTGTTTCTCCACCCGCTGGTGGGGGCCACCAAAAGCGACGACATTCCCGCCGAGGTGCGCATGCGCTGCTATGAGGTGCTGATTGAAAAGTACTACCCCAAGGAGCGGGTCATTTTGGCCATCAACCCTGCGGCCATGCGCTATGCCGGCCCGCGGGAAGCCATCTTCCACGCCCTCATTCGCAAAAACTACGGCTGCACCCATTTCATTGTGGGCCGGGATCATGCCGGGGTGGGGAATTACTACGGCCCCTACGATGCCCAGCACATTTTCGATGAGTTCCGTCCTGAGGAACTGGGCATCATCCCCCTCAAGTTTGAACACGCCTTCTATTGCACCGTCACCGGCACCATGGCCACGGCCAAGACCAGCCCTAGCCAGCCCCACCAGCGCATCCACCTGTCGGGCACCAAGGTGCGGGAAATGCTGCGCCGCGGCGAGATCCCCCCGCCCGAGTTCTCCCGCCCCGAGGTGGCCCAATTGCTGGCCGAAGCCATGCGTGAGCGCGGTTCGTCGTAGCTTTTGTGATTTCTCTGAGTAGAGGCAAAAGGGTCTGCGACCAACCAGACCCTATGTATTGATAAATTGATAAAGAGACAAAAACCCCACGCCCAAAGGCATGGGGATGATGCTGCTCTCCTAGGAAACCCTCGTCAGCAAGCTCTCAATGGGCAGCAGCAGACCTCATCCCGCCTCAAAGCGGAGTTGCTCGGGATCCACATAATAGCAGCGGGCATTGTCAACACAGATCAGCGCCCAGCCATTTTGGTCAACATCGACCAACGTATATTCGGATTGAGGGATGAAGTGGCCCTGGTGGTTGCGGGTCTCGCCTTTAACCCAAACAGTCTGACGGTTCATCTTAAAGTTCCTCCAATTTACAGCCAAAAAATCAAAAGCAGGACTCAATTTCAATGCAAGTCAGTGCAAGAAGTGTCACATCAAACAGAACTAGGATGCACCAAACCCCTCGCATCTCCTCAAAGCCCAACCAATCCATAGGCTTGGGTGTGATGCAAGCTAGCTCACAGCGGTGAATAAATACCGTCTTGCGATTTGGTAAGAGAAGTCTAGCACCAACCCTATGAGAATATTGTTAAAAGTTGCAGATTAAATTGACAAGCTCTAGATTTTTCTAAATTCTTGTTGCAAAATTGGGTCAAGCCTGCCTAATTTTCTTCAAATAGCCACTGGTGCATCTTGCTCAGGTGAGGCCAAGGGGGACGGCGCTTCCCTCCCTCTGCCAAGTTGGATTTGACCCCCTCGATCTGCTCGGGATCCCGCGCCAAGATTTGCTTGATGGTCTCCACCTGCTGGCGTACCCCCGTTTTTTTCAGCTCCAGCATCGCCAAAGTCAAGTTCACCCGCGGCTGGGCGTCCACCGGATCCAGCTTCACGGCAGTTTGGGCGGCTTTCAGGGCTTTTTCCGCTTGCCCCTCCAAAAGATAGAGCCAAGACAGGCAAGTCCAGGCTGCTGCCGCCTTCGGGGATCCCTTACAGATAGCCTCAAAGGAAGGGATCAGCGTCTTGGCTGCTTCCCCCGCCTCGTAGCGCCGGATCCCTTCCTGAAACAATTCTTCAATGGCTGCGCTCATCGTTCTCAATTGAGCATAATGACGTATTGACAAATGTGCTGCTTTATGGGTGCAAGGCTATTCTTGCCTGTTCGCCCATCTGTTGTAGCGCACCGGTGTCGGGGAGAGGGATCCCTTCTCCTTCCGCCAGCCAGAGCCAGTACTCGATGTTGCCGGCAGGGCCGGTGATGGGCGACCAGGTATAGCCCTGCACCTGCCAGCCGCGGGCCACTGCCGCCTGCATCACCGTCTGCAGCACGCGGGCATGGATGGCCGGATCCCGCACGACTCCCTTTTTGCCCACCTGGCCTCGGCCCGCCTCAAACTGGGGCTTGACCAGCAGCAGAGCCTCCCGCGGCGACCGCAACAGCTTCCACAAAGGATCTAACACCTTGGTTAGGGAAATAAAAGAGAGATCCACCACCGCCAGATCCGCCCAGCTTGGGGTGGGCACCTCGGTTCCGTAGAGATCGGCCGGCTGCAGGTGGCGCAAGTTGGTTCGTTCTTTGAGGATCACCCGCGGGTCGGTTCGCAAAGACCAGGCCAACTGCCCATAGCCCACATCCACCCCATAGACCCGCTGGGCCCCCTGTTTGAGTAGGCAATCGGTAAAGCCCCCCGTGGAGATGCCCGCATCCAAACAAATACGGCCCTGCACCTGAACAGAGAAGGTTTGCAGCGCCCCCTGCAGCTTTTCTCCCCCTCGCGAGACAAAAGCAGGCTTACACTGGATGTGGATTACGGGATCCCCGCTCACCCAGGCTCCAGCCTTCTCCGCCCGCACCCCATTGAGGAGAACTTCGCCTGCGAGGATGGCGCGCTGGGCCTGCTGGCGGGAAGAGAAATATCCCCGCTCCACCAACCAGCTATCCAGGCGCACCCGCTCGGCCATCTCACTACTGCTGTTAACAGCTCCTACCCGATTTTCCAATTTCTCAGGATAGGAGAGCGGGATCCCTCTCGACCAGATCTGGCTTGGCGCCAGCAGAAATTGGCGAGGGATTAGCCAAAGCGTCCGCTCACGTATTCTTCCGTCTCGCGATTGACGGGAGAGTTGAAGATCTTCTCGGTGCGGTCGAACTCCACCATGCGTCCGTAGCGAACCCCTTCGTCGTCCACCTCGGTGTTAAAGAAAGCCGTAAAGTCAGAGACCCGCGCCGCCTGCTGCATGTTGTGGGTGACGATGATGATCGTGTAGCGACGCCCCAATTCCTTAAGCAGCTCCTCAATGCGCAGCGTGGAGATCGGATCCAGCGAGGCGCAGGGCTCGTCCATCAGGATCACTTCCGGCTGAATGGCCAAGGTGCGGGCAATGCAGAGGCGCTGCTGTTGTCCGCCGGAGAGGGAAAGACCGCTCAGCTTTAACTTATCTTTCACCTCATCCCAGAGAACGGCCTGGCGCAACGCACGCTCCACCAGCTCGTCCAGATCCCCCTGATAGCCGTTGATCCGTGGCCCAAAGGCAATGTTGTCGTAGATAGATTTGGGGAAGGGGTTGGGCTTCTGAAACACCAGGCCAACCCGCCGGCGCACCTCAGAGGGATCCACATCGGGGTCGTAGATATTTTTTCCGTGAAAAATGACCGAGCCTTCTACCCTTGCTCCCGGGATGAGATCGTTCATGCGGTTGAAGCAGCGCAAGATGGTGCTCTTGCCGCAGCCTGAGGGGCCAATGAAGGCTGTGATGTGATTTTTCGGGATCTTCAGGGAAACCTGCTTGACCGCTAGGTGGGAGCCGTAGTAGACGCTCAAATCCCGCGTCTCTAGTTCAACCTCCAAACGGGTGGATTTCTCAGGAGAGCCGGACTTGTCAGAGAGTGGAGAGCGCATAGGAGTACCGAAGGAGATAACGTCACTGCAAAGCCTAGATTGGGTTAAAGCAACAGGTGAGAGGGATTAGATGGTGATGGTTTCCTGCCGACGACTGACGATGAGCCGGAAACTGACTGTGGTGATCAACACCAAAATCACCAGAGCCAAAGCCCCTCCCCAGGCGATCTTCTGCTGGTTTTCAAAAGGAACGAGGGCAAAGTTGTAGATCAACACAGCCAGTGAGGCTACTGGCTTTAACAGACCGCTGGGCCAGAGGAAGCTAAACAAAGCAGTGAAGATCAGAGGCGCTGTCTCACCCGCAGCGCGGGCAATGGCCAACGTCACCCCCGTCAGGATCACCGGCAGAGCTGCCGGCAACACCACGCGAAACACCGTCTGTACCCGCGAAGCTCCCAACGCATAGGCAGCAGCCCGCGTATCTGCCGGCACCAGGCGCAGCGCCTCTTCACAAGACAAGATAATGATGGGCAGAGTCAACACCGATAGAGCCATCCCGCCGGAAAGGGCGGAGAAGGTCTTGGTGGAGAGCACCAGCACCCCGTAGGCAAACACCCCGGCAATGATAGAGGGAACCCCCGTCAACACCTTGATGATGAAGCGCAGAAAGGAAGCTGTGGGGCTGTTTTGGCCAAACTCCGAGAGATAGATGGCAGCAAACAGTCCGATGGGGAAGGTGATGGCGATAGCAATCGACACCACAATAACCGTCCCCAGCACCGCATTGCCAAATCCCCCCACCTGATCGCCGGGAGGAGGGGGAAGTTGGGTCAGCGCTTGCCAGTTCAAGCGCTCGATGCCTCTGGTGAAAACATAGTAGAGGATGAGAACCAGCACGAAAATGGCAAAGATGCTGGAGAAAACTGTCAGCGCTGTCATTCCTACATCCAAGAAGACGCGCCGCCAGGACTTTGCTCTGCGCTTGAACAAATTGCCTTGCTCTACCGCCTGAACTTGCGTCGTCATGTTCCTCTACTCCCGCGAAGCTGTCAACGCGAACTTGACACGGCGTATCATCAGCTCCGCCGCAATGTTAACTACCAGAGTGATGGCCAACAAAATCAAGGCCACATACATGAGCGCTGCCACCTGCTCAGGGCCTGCTTCTGCAAACTCGTTGGCCAACAGGGCTGGGATGTTGCTGGCAGGAGCTAGGAGCGAGACGCTAATACCGCGGGCATTGCCGATCAACATCGCCACTGCCATCGTCTCCCCCAAGGCACGTCCCAAACCCAAAACCACCGACCCCAGCATGCCGCCAATGGCCGCCGGCAGCACAACACCAAAGATGGCTTCCCAGCGAGTGGCCCCCATCGCATAGGCAGCCGCCCGCAACTCCGGCGGAACGGCCACCAGCACTTCCCTGGCAATGGCAGTGATGATGGGGATGATCATGATCCCCAAGACAACCCCTGCCGTCAGCATCCCCGGCCCCACCGGTGGCGTACTGAAAATGGGCAACCACCTGAAGTTCTGGAACAAGAACATCTGAATCGGGCGAAAGAAGGGAATGAAGATAAACAACCCCCAAATGCCGTAGACCACGCTGGGAATGGCTGCCAGCAGCTCCACCACGATGATCAAGACTGTGCGCAAAGACTTGGGCAAAAAGTCCTCGCTCAAAAAGATGGAGATGCCGAAGCTAAAAGGAACGCCCACGATCAGGGCAATCAGAGAAGTCACCAGGGTGCCGTAGATCTGGGGCCAAGCGCCGTAGTTGTTCTCAACAGGATCCCAGGTGGTGCCCCAGAGAAAGCCCAGCCCGAACTTCTGAATGGCAGGTAGCGACTGAATCCCAATCTCCAGGGCAATCCACAACAGCAGCAAAGCCGAGAAAAAGACGGCAATCCGCGTTGCCCAGATGAACAACCAGTCGCGCCGGCGCTGGAAGACGGGCCGGGGCCGAAATAGAGAACTGCTCTCCGAAAAAGTAGTAGTCATCTGCCGGGTGGGGGGTACAAACTTCTACGGCGTGATGTTTTCCAGAGCAGCCAGAGCTTTCTGCCGCGTTTCTTCCGGCAAGGGCACATAGCCCAGCGGCTCCGCGAAGGATTGCCCTTCCGTGAGGCCGTAGCGGAGAAACTCCTTGACAGCTTTGGAGGTTTCAGCTTTGGGGTAGACTTTGTAGGCCAAGATCCACGTGTAGCCCACAATGGGGTAGGAGTCTTCCCCGGCGGGATCCGGGTCAACCCCCAACAGCCGCTCGTCGAGCTTGATTTTGGCCAGCGCTGCCTGCTCCGTCTCAACTTTGGGGGTGACGAACTTGCCCGACCGGTTTTCCAGGCGAGCGATGTTCAGGTTGTTGAGCTTGGCGAAGCCGAACTCTACATAGCCGATCGCGCCAGGGATCTGCTTAATCTGCTCGGAAACGCCTTCGTTACCGCGAGCTCCCACCCCGGTTGGCCAGTTCACGGAAGAGCCACGACCCACTTTTTGCCGCCATTCCGGGCTAATGGCGTTGAGGTGGGTGGTAAAGATGTCGGTGGTGCCGCTGCCGTCGGAGCGGTGCACAACGGTAATCGGCAAATCCGGGAGAGTCACCCCTGGATTAAGGCCGGCCAGCAGCGGATCGTTCCAGTTCTTAATTTTGCCCAAGAAGATATTCACCAGCGCCAGGCGAGAGAGGCGAATTTCGGGGCCCACGCCGGGGATGTTGTAGGCTGGCACCACTGCCCCCCCCACCATCGGCACGGCCACCATGCCCTTGGGAGGGTTGGCTTCACTCTCGATCTGGCTGATCTCTTCGGGACGGGGCACACTGTCGCTGGCGCCGAAATCGACAGTGCGAGCCACAAATTGCCGCCGCCCGGCACCGCTCCCCACCGACTGATAGTTGACTTGGATGTTAGGGTTTTTCTTGCCAAATTCCTGAGCCCAAGTTTGGTAGATGGGAGCCGGGAAAGTAGCTCCAGCGCCGTTGATGGTTACGGTCTGCTGAGCAAATACCCGCTGCCAATTTGCCTGGCTGGCCGCAAACCCAGCAACAGTGGCAGAGACAGACTTCAGGAAAGAACGACGTCCCAAGGAGCGCAGCATCAACATACAGAAATCTCCCAGATGAAGATGGTGTCTCGATCCAACTCTGAGTGCTCTAACCTCAGAACCTGCTCAAGCCGGGCTGATCTCAAAAAACAAGGGATCCTGTTAAAGATCCTTGCCACTCTGGTTCTTGTCGTTAATGTAATATAACGTTCATCCTTTTTGGTTAACGCGAGGTTAAAATCAGGTTATTTCTGACTACAGCTAGCCCCCCTTGTCGCTCTTTCCAGGGATCCCTTGCAGCGGAGAACACCATCGATCGAAGAAACGCGGCGTGAAGACCCCCGGATTCAAAGGCCTACGGCTGGGCTCTGGGGCCGGCTGAGTTTTCCGAGCTCTTTGGGCTGACATCAGCTTGGCAAATGCTTAGAATGAAAGGCTGTCGAGAAAATCAGTGCTTTCCTCCATGTCTAAACGCAATGTGCAAGTTGTGCTGCGCCAGGCGATCCCTGGCTTGGGCAGCCCCGGAGAGGTGGTGAGCGTCAAGCCTGGCTATGCCCGCAACTACCTTTTCCCGCGGCAGATGGCGGTGCGGCTTACACCTGGGCTTCTCAAGGAGCAGCAGATGCGCCGGGAGCAGGAAGCTGCCCGCAAATTGGCGGAGAAGCAGCAGGCGGAAAACTACAAAAAGGCTTTGGAGACCATCGGTCGCTTTGTCATCCGCAAGAAGGTAGGCGAAAACGATCTGCTTTTCGGACAGGTGACCACCAGCGACATTGCCGAGGTGGTGCTGGCTACCAGCGGCCTCGATATCGATCGCCGCAACATCCTGCTTAATGAAGAAATCAGAAAAACCGGGGTTTACCCCGTGCAGGTCAAGTTACACCCCGAAGTAACGGCTACGCTGCGCATTCAGGTCACGCCTGACTGAGAGCAGGGATCCGCGGAGAGAGGCTCTGTGGCCGGCGGGTATGCTCACTGAGCCCGTTGCTCTGGGGCGTATGGCCGAGAGGCTGGGTTGGTTTTTCTATCCTGGCTTGTGGTGATTAGCGATTACGACTTGACGGGTGGGGATCGGCTTCCGCCTCAAAACATAGAGGCTGAGGAGGAGATCCTGGGGGCTATTCTTCTCGATCCCGAGGCATTGGCGCGGGTGGTGGAGTTCCTGCGTCCCGAGATGTTTTACCTCTCGGCCCACCAGGAGATTTACCGGGCTGCCCTGCATCTGCACGGCCAAGGCCAACCCACCGATCTGATGACGGTTTCTGCCTGGCTGGCGGATCACCACCTTCTGGAGCGGGTGGGGGGGACAGGGGCAATTCGTCGTCTGCTGGAGCAAACGGTTAGCAGCGTCAACATCGACCAGTACGCCCGCCTGGTGGTGGACAAATACATGCGCCGCCAGTTGATCCAGGTGAGCAATACCCTGGCTCGTCTGGCCTACGACACCAGCCAGCCCCTGTCTCAGGTGATGGATCAGGCGGAGCAGCAGGTGTTTGGCCTCACCCAAGAGCGAGTGCAGCGCAGCCTCATCCCTGCTTCTGAGGTTTTGGTGAACATCTTCTCGGATTTGGAGGAGAAGTTCCAGAGCGGGGCTCAGATCCCTGGGATCCCGACCAAATTCATCGACCTGGACAACCTGACCCAGGGCCTGCAACGCTCGGATCTGGTGATCTTGGCCGGTCGCCCCTCGATGGGGAAAACCAGCTTGGCCCTTAATATTGCCCAAAATGTAGCCGCCTACGTCAGGCAGCCGGTGGCCATTTTCAGCCTAGAGATGTCGCGGGAGCAACTGGTGCAGCGGCTTTTGGCCAGCGAGGCCCGCATCGACAGCAGCCGCCTGCGCGCGGGGCGCATCAGCGAGCACGAGTGGCAGCGTCTGGGGCAGGCGATTGGCTTTTTGTCGCAACTGCCCCTGTTTATCGACGACACTCCCGATTGCACCGTTACGGAGATTCGCTCTAAGGCGCGGCGCTTGCAGGCGGAGCAAGGAGGAACGTTGGGGCTGGTGTTGATCGACTACTTGCAACTGATGCAGGCATCCGCCGCCGACAACCGAGTACAGGAGCTGTCGCGCATCACCCGCGGCCTCAAGGCACTGGCCAAAGAGCTGATGGTGCCGGTGCTGGTGCTCTCTCAGCTCAGCCGGGCAGTGGAGTCGCGCTCCGATAAGCGTCCGCAACTGGCAGATCTGCGGGAATCCGGCTGCCTGGCGGGGGATACCCAGGTGATGGACGTGGATCGGGGCAAGCTCTGGCGGCTGGAACAACTGGCGGCCCTGCCAGCCTCAGCAGAACTGCCCCGCCTGCTCAGCCTCAACGGGCGCGGGCGCCTGGTGCCTCAACAGCCGGTGAAGGTGTTTTGCAGTGGCCGGCAGCCCACCTGTCTTTTGAAAACCCGCCTCAACTTCTCCATTCACGCCACCGGCAACCATCCTTTCTTGACGTCAGAGGGATGGAAACCCCTCGACGAGCTGCAACTGGAAGAGGAGGTGGCGGTGGTGGTACAGGAAGGGTTGATCTGGGATCCGGTGGTGTCGATTAGCGAGCCGGGGGAGCCCCAGCCGGTCTACGACATCGAAATGCCCCGCCACCACAACTTTGTGGCCAACGGCCTGCTGGTGCACAACAGCATCGAGCAGGACGCCGATGTGGTGATGATGATCTACCGCCCGGAGTACTACGATCCCAACACCAGCGATCGCGGCATTGCCGAGGTGATCATCGCCAAACATCGCAACGGTCCCACCGGCACCGTGCGCCTTTTGTTTGAAAGCCAGTACACCCAGTTTCGCAACCTGGCGGATCCCTATCGCTAAAGGCAAACCCGCTGGTGCCTGGTTCCTCCGGCAATTCCAAGAGCAAGGCAGGGGGGTGTTAGCTTAGGATAGCTGACAGCTTCAGCCGAGCTTGGCCACTGCCCTTTTTATCCCCTCATGTTTAAAAACGTTTTAATTGCAACCGATTGCCAAGATGGCCTGCAAAGGTTTGGTAAGTGCTTAGATGCCCTACACAGCAACGGCATTCAACGCCTTGTTTTCTTGCACAGCCTGATTTGGAAAGATGACGATATCGGCCTTCCCGAAGACCCCACCCCCAAAATAGAAACCAAGAAGGCCCAGTTTCGCCAGCTTTTGGGCACCATTCCGGAGGGGCTGGAGGCTAAGGTTTTGGTGCAGGTGGGCCAGCCGGTGGATCTGATTTTAAAAGGGATCCAAACTTACAGCTCCGACCTGCTGATCACCGGCATGGGGATCCACAACCTGCTCACCGAAAAACTGTTTGGCAGCACCACCGTGGAGCTGCTGCCTAGGTTGAACATCCCCCTGCTGGTGATGCGCCCGCAACTGCTGGCCGTCTTTACCCTCGAGGAGCTGCGCCTGCGCAGCCGCCACCTATTTCGCTCTCTCCTGGTGCCTTTTGACTTTGAGGAGCCGCGCCGGCAACTGCTCAGCCGTCTCGGCCAACTGCTGCCGGGGACTTCCCAGTGCCAATCGGTTACCCTGCTCTATGTGGTGGATCCCGGCGCCCGCCGCAACCAGGGAACGCCGGTGGAGGTGCTCAAACGCAAGGCTGAGGCCGATTTGGCTCAGGTAGTCGGGCCGTTGAACGAGCAGGTGCAGCCGCTGCAGGTGCGGGCTCTGGTACGGGTGGGATCCCCGCTTCAGGAGATCCTGGCCACCGCTGCCGATGAGGACATGACCGCCATTGCCACTGCCTCCCCACGGGTGGGGACCTTTTGGGAGTGGTCGGTTCGCAGCCTCACCGGCGAGATCCTGCGGCAAAGTTGGCATCCGGTGTTGTTTTTCCCGCGCGGGTCTTTGGCCCAGTAGAGCTACTCAATCCCCTTGCTATGCCCGACCCAACCCAAACCTTGTGGGAACTGTTCCAAGCGGTGGCCCAAGGGCAGCTCTCTGCCGAGCAAGCCCTGCAAGCCTGTCGCTTTTTGCCCTTCGAGAGGGTGGGAGACTTTGCCCATGTGGATCACCACCGTCCTTTACGCACCGGCTTTCCCGAAGCGGTATGGGGGCCGGGCAAAACCCCTGAGCAGATCGCCCAGATCCTGGAACGGCTGCACCGGCAGGGATCCCTGGCTTTGGCCACCCGCGTTGAGGCCCAGGTGTACGCTCAGATCCGCTGCCGCTTGCCCCAGGCCCAGTATTCCGAGGTGGCCCGCCTGTGCTGGATCCCGATCCAGCAGACCATCCGCCATCCCGGCCAGATTAGCGTGATCTCCGCCGGCACCGCCGATGTGCCGGTAGCCGAAGAGGCCGCTCTCACCGCCGAGCTTTGCGGGTTTGCGGTCAAGCGCCTCTGGGATGTGGGGGTGGCCGGGATCCATCGCCTGTTGCACCACCGCGCCGCCCTGGAGGCCGATGTGCTGATCGTGGTGGCGGGCATGGAGGGGGCCTTGGCCAGCGTGGTGGCCGGCTTGGCCGATTGTCCGGTGATCGCCGTGCCCACCAGCATTGGCTACGGGGCCAGTTTTCAGGGCTTGGCCGCCCTGCTGACCATGCTTAACTCTTGTGCAGCGGGGGTGGGAGTGGTGAACATCGACAATGGCTTTGGGGCGGCCATTTTGGCAGGCCAGATCCTACGCTGTGGACAACGGCTGGCGGCGCGATTGCCTTCGCCTGCCCCCCCTGAGGGAGGAGAAGGTTAAGAAATGTAAAACGATCCTGAGCCGGACAAGCTATACTCGGGCCATGCTGGGGTTTTGGATTTCTCCGCTGGGAGGCTGTTGCCAAGAATTGAGGGATGGATCCCTTCTCCAGGTATCTTTTGTCAGGTGTCTTTGGGGCGCTTCCTCAACGACAACGACCCTAAAAATCTCCTGGAAGGGGTTGTCGATAGATCTGGGATAGCGGTCTGGGGTTAGCTGCACTGAACGAACGATTTTTTACCGGGTTACATGAAGCTTGCTGCTATGTCAATTGAGGCAATAGATACCACTGTGGCTTTTGTTCAAGGGATAATTCAGTCCTTCACTTGGACAGATCTCTTTTTGGTGGTGGCTCTGGTGTTTTTGGAAGCGGCCCTCTCCGCCGATAACGCCGTTGCCCTGGCGGCTTTGGTCAAGCATTTGCCCACTCCTCAGCAACAAAATCGCGCTTTGCGCTGGGGCATTATCGGTGCCTATGGTTTTCGCATCGCCATTGTGTTTGCAGCGGTTTGGCTGGTGGAGTATCCGCCCGCTCAGTTTCTCGGGGCCTGTTACCTGCTCTGGCTGGCCTGGCAACATTTTCGCGGAGAAGAAGAAGGCCAGGATCAGGATCTCACCCGCCAGGCCAATTTTTGGCAAACCCTGGTGATGGTAGAGCTAACGGATCTAGTCTTTTCTTTCGACAGCATCGCCGCTTCGGTGGGCGTCTCCCGCAAGGCTTGGGTGATCATCCTCGGCGGCATTCTCGGCATCACCTTGATGCGCTACATGGCCTCTTTGTTTTTGCGCTGGCTGGATGAGTTTTCCCGCCTAGAAGATGCTGCCTTTGCCATCATCGCCCTGGTGGGAAGCCTCATGCTGCTGGAGGTGTTTTTCCCCCAAGTTGAGCTCCCGGAATGGGGGATGGTGGTGGCTGTGCTGCCTTTGTTTGTCTGGGGCTTTTCGCAGCGTACAAGCTCCTGCGCGGCAGCCGATGAACAGCCGCAGCCGACCCTGGCCGATCTCAGAGAGTTGCACCCGACCGAAGGGATCCCTGCCAGCCTAGCCCCCCTGCCTGAGGCCGAGCCTGCTCCCGAGCTACAGCCGGACTAAGGGGCCTCACGGACAGCTTGTTCCGGATCCCTGGACCTGGGAGGTCTGGTGGCTAAGAGACGAAGGCTGGCAGGTGCTCCGTAGCCTTGGCTGCTGGAGGCAACAGCAGCAAGTTGTTCGCGTAGTGCGACGGCTCTTAAACTAGCAATGGAACGCAAGCCACGGGAGGGAGGCACCCTGACCTTGCAGTTCTGCTGGAAGTGTTGGGCGAAGTGCTTCAGAAAGGACATTGGCACCAGCATGAACGGCCAACAGCAGCCGCCGGCGGAGAGTCCCCAACCCCAGTCTGGAGCGGGGAAGGGAGATCCCGTACCCTTGGTGGAGCTACGGCAGGTTTCCAAGCGCTTTGGAACCACGCTGGTACTTGACCAAGTCGATCTGAAGGTGCATCGGGGCGATGCTCTGGGGCTAGTGGGGCCTTCCGGCACTGGCAAATCAACTCTGTTGCGCATCATCGCTGGCTTGACAGAGCCGGACGCTGGCGAAGTGCTCTGGTGCGGCATCCCCCTGCCGGCGATTCAGGCCGGCCACTGCACTCCCCCCTTGCGGGTAGGCATGGTATTCCAGCAGGCGGCCCTTTTCGACTCGCTGACGGTGGAGGAAAACGTCGGGTTTTTGCTCTACGAGCACTCGCGGCTGCCGCGGGCACGCATTCGGGAGCTGGTGGCAGCCAAGCTGGAAGCAGTGGGGCTGGCGGGTAAGGAGAACAGCCTGCCGGAGGAGCTCTCGGGGGGGATGCGCAAACGGGCCAGCTTCGCCCGCGCTATTATGGAGGACCCTTCTCTGCCCCAGGACGAGCCGCAACTGCTGCTCTACGACGAGCCCACGGCGGGCCTGGATCCCATTGCTTCCACAGTGATTGAAGACCTCATCCGGGATCTGCAGCAGGTGAAAAAAGCTTGCGAGAGCTACATTGTGGTGACCCACCAGCACAGCACTATCTACCGCGCCACCGACCGCATCGTGCTCTTGGCCCAGGGGCGGGTGCAGTGGGAGGGATCCGTGCAGCAGATCGAAACGTGCGACAACCCCTTTGTGCGGCAATTTTTCAGCGGTAGCGTAGAAGGGCCGATTCAAGTGGCAGGGCAGGTGTGATGCGTTCGCGAGCAATCCGAGAAGGGGCGGTGGGCCTGTTGATCCTGGCAGGGGTGCTGGGCTTTGCCGGGCTGTTCTTGTGGATCTACAACCTGCGCTTCGGCAGCCGCGGCTTCCAGTTTACCGTCACCTATCCCAACGTATCTGGCCTGGCGGAAGGCTCCAGCGTGCGGCTGCGGGGGGTAGCCGTGGGGCGGGTGGAGCGGATTTTGCCCCAGGCGGCCCGAGTGGAGGTGCAGGTGGCCATCGACCAGCCGCTGGCCATCCCCCGCGACGCCCTGTTTGTAACCACCCAGACGGGGTTGGTGGGGGAGACGGTGATGGACATCCTGCCCCGACGCGATGCCCCGGCAGCGGGATCCCCGCTGGCAGCCGATTGCGACCGCAGCCAAATCATCTGCGCTGGGGATAGGGTGGAGGGCACACCGGGGGTAGATTTCGGCCAGTTGCTGGTTCAGGTGGATCGGCTGGTAACGCGCATCAACAACGACGAGTTCTTCGCTACCCTCAACGCCACCCTAGAAGGGATCACCCGCGTCGCCAACAGCGTGGCCGATCTCTCCGAAACCGTGGAAAAGCAGGTGGCAGCCCTGCGCACGGAAGATCTGGACTTGTCGCAATTTACCTCGGCTGCCACGGCTATCCAAGACGCGGCTGGGGCTGTGAGAGGAACGGCCCGCAGTTTTCAAGCGGCTGCCGATCAGTTCACCCTTCTGGTGGAACAGAACCGCACCTCTCTCCGTGCCGCCCTGGAAAATATCCAGCAGGTGAGCGCCGATCTGCAAGCCATGTCGAGCGCGGTTCGCCCGCTGCTGACGGATCCGCAACTCCAGGCGGATGTGCGCCAGATCCTGGCCGAGGTGCGAGCGGCGGCGGAGAACGTGTCCCAAGCTACCGAAGACCTGCAGCAGATTGCTGCCAACCTCAACGATCCGGGCACCCTGGCGACCTTGCGCCAAACCCTGGACTCGGCCCGCATCACCTTCCAGAATGCGCAAAAGATCACCGCCGATATCGACGAGCTGACGGGGGATCCCCAGTTTCGCCGCGGCCTGCGAGAGCTGGTGCTGGGGCTGAGCAACTTGGTCTCCAGCGCCCCTAAGGCCTCCGGCCCGCTTACGCGAACAGAAGACGGGATCCAGCCTGCTGCAGCCCAAGAGTATCGCTTCCGTTTTGCGCCCGTTTCTTTTGCCCTGGCCCTTGAGGAGCAGCAGCCCGTTCCCTAGGAGGAAGCCAGGATCCCTGCCGAGGTCTGCTCCCGCAGCGGCGGCAAAAGCCATTGAAGGGATCCGGAAGCTGGGGTAGGCTTTGCGGATAGGGTGCTTTGCACCGCTGGCGTGGCTGAGGTTGAGGTGTGAGGAATGTGTGGCATTGTCGGCTATGTGGGCTTTCAGTGGGCGGCTCCTATCCTCTTGGAGGGCCTGCGCACTTTGGAATATCGGGGCTATGATTCTGCCGGCATTGCCACGGTGGATCCAGAAGAGGGCTTGAGGATCGTGCGGGCCACCGGCAAGCTGCACAACCTGCTGGTGAAGCTTACCGCCAACATGCCCACGGCCAAGGTGGGGATTGGCCACACCCGCTGGGCCACCCACGGCGGTGTTAGCGAAGAAAATGCTCACCCCCACTGCGACGCGCGCGGGCGCATCGTGGTCATCCAAAACGGCATTGTCGAGAACTACCTGGAGCTGAAGGAAGAGCTGCTGCGGCGAGGGGTTGGCTTTCGCTCCCAAACCGATACCGAAGTCATCGCCCAACTGCTGGGCCTCTACACCGAGGAGCTGGGCTGCTTCGAGACGGCCTTTGGCAAAGTCATGGGGCAACTGCGGGGGGGAAATGCCGTGGTGGCTTTGGATCGGGAGGCGCCGGATCGGTTGATTGCCGCCCGCCTGGGCAACGCCGGCGCTGTGGTCGTCGGCGAAGGGGAGGGGGAGAACTTCGTTGCCTCGGATCTGCCCGCCATTGTCCGCCACACCCGCAGGGTGGTGTTTCTGGAAGATGGGGAGATGGCCATCCTCACCGACTCCAGCGTGCGCTACCTGCGCATCAGCGGCGAGGAGCTGCGCAAAACCCCCCTCACGGTGGCCTGGGATCCCGTCTCGGCGGCCAAGGGCGGCTACAAGCACTTCATGCAAAAAGAGATCTACGAGCAGCCGCGCACCACCACCGATACGCTGCGGGGGCGGGTGGATCTGGAAGAGGGGCGGGTGACTCTAGAGGAGCTGGCGCTAACAGAGGCGCAACTGGCCCAGACGGAGCAGATTCATGCCGTGGCCTGCGGCACCGCCTGGCACGCCTGTCTGGTGCTCAAGTACTTTATCGAGAGCCTGGCCCGCATCCCGGTGCAGGTGGATCATGCCTCCGAGTTTCGCTACCGCCAGCCGGTGCTGCGCCCCCACAGCCTGCTTGTGGCCCTCACCCAGTCGGGCGAGACCGTCGATACGCTGGCGGCCATGAGCGAGGCCCGCGCCCAAGGGATCCCCACCCTGGCCATCGTCAACGCCATCGGATCCCAGGCCACGCGCCTGGCGGATGCCGGAGTTCTCTACATTCACGCCGGGCCGGAGATCGCCGTCGCCTCCACCAAGGTATTTACCGGCATGCTGGTGGCGGGATACCTGCTGGCCCTGCAACTGGCCCAGGCCAAAGGGATCCTCAACCCGGCCCAGATCCGATCCCACCTGCAAGCTTTGATCGAGCTGCCGGGCAAGATCAGCCTGCTTCTGAAAGATGCCGCCCTCTACGACCAGTTGGCGGAACAGTACCACCACGTCGCCGACATGCTCTACCTGGGCCGCTGGGTCAACGCCCCCATAGCCCTGGAGGGGGCCCTGAAAATGAAAGAGGTCAGCTACATCCACGCGGAGGGCTACCCGGCAGGGGAGATGAAGCACGGCCCCATCGCCCTCATCGACGAGCGCATGCCGGTGGTGTGTATTGCCACCCGCGATCCCGTCTACGAGAAGATGCTCTCCAACATCGAACAGGTACAGGCGCGGGGAGGGCGGGTGATTGCCCTGATCAACCCAGAAGATACCCAGGTGAGGGAGAAGGCCGACCACGTCATCGAGGTGCCCAGCACCACACCCCTGTTGTCGGCAGTTTTAAATGTCATCCCCCTGCAGTTGTTTGCCTACGCCATGGCGCTGCGCCGCGGGGCCGATGTGGATCAACCCCGCAACCTGGCCAAGTCGGTAACCGTCGAGTAGTGGCTGCCGACCTTGTCAGGGCCGGCCTCTGGCTTTTGTAAAATCGGGCAGATCACGTCATCCTCGGCTGGAGATCCCGCTGGGATCCGCCAATCGGAGAGGAGGCTTTCAATTTGGCCTTTCAGAGTTTGCAACTCCGCTATCCGCTCTTCGATCTGACGCAGCTTCTCCTGCAGGTGTTGGCGGATCTCCGGGCAGGGCTGTTCCCCCTGGTCGTGGAGCTGCAGGATCTGGCCAATTTCTTCCAGGCTTAGCCCTAGGCTCTGGCAGCGGCGGATGAAGGCCAGCCGCCCCAGCACTGCCGGATGGAAGAGGCGATAGCTGGACTCCGACCGCTGCACCGTTGGCTTCAGCAGGCCCAGCGACTCGTAGTAGCGCACCGTGCGCACCGGCAACCCCGCCGCTGCTGCCACCTGGCCAATCTTCAAGCTGGCCGACGCGCTAAAGGATTCCGTCCCGCTGACGCGAACGGCAATTGCAGGACTGAACATAGCACCACCAGCTCCCCAGAAGCTTCAGCTTAACAAAGCCAGCCCCGTAGCCGGATCCCCTGCCGAGACCAAATTGGCTCCTGCTGAGAGAGGCGGGAATACCTCAGCTTTTGCTGCCCATCTCGGCGGCTTGGATCAAGGCTCTGGCCCGCTGCTGATCCAACTTGGCCTGCAAACGCTCCTGCTTGTCGCTGCTGGTATTCAAAACTTGGCTCGCTTCGTCCAAGAGGGCCTGAGCTGCGGCCTTGTCCACTTTTTCTCCCCGCTCGGCGCGGTTAACCAGAACGGTTACCTCGTTATTTTCCACTTCCGCAAATCCGCCCATCACGGCAATGGCCGACCACTTGCCACCGGCCTTGACCCGCATGACTCCATTGCCGATAGCAGTTAAGAGAGGAGCATGGTTGGTGAGGATGCCCAATTGACCTGAGGTGGCAGGGAGGATCACTTCCTCAGCGGGGGCATCCCAAACGATGCGGTCGGGAGTAATCACGCGAACCATCAGCGTCACGGCAGATCTCCTAGAGGCTTGAGCTGGACATCCTTAGATCCTACTGGATCACATCGACACTCCCGCCGACTTCGGTCGGGGGATCCCTGCGCAGCCCAAGACCGTTCGCGAAGCGGGATGATGTCCCGCCCCTGTAACGGCATAGTGAGCGAGACTTAACCTAGGCATAACCTTGCCTTTACTTCAGTCGGGAAGGCAAGCGGTATGGTGTTGTCGGGAACACCTGTCTCTTGCCGTGAACTCAGCACTGATGGCCAACCCCGCTGCTGTGGGTTCGCAGGAGAAAGCCCAACGACCAGTGTGCTCAGTTTGCTCTAGCGGAGCCAGTTTATGCCTGAAACGATGCCCGGCCATTTTGCTGCCGGCCTGCCTACACGGGAGCGTCAACTACTAGAAGATCTCTACCGAGGCCGCAGCTTATCTCCCTACAGTCCTGGACAGGTTATCCCTTTGTTTGCGGATGAATGGGTGATCGTCTGTCGGGGCGTGGTACAGTTGACGACTCTCTATCCCAATGGCGGCGAGGCGCTGTTGGGATTTGCCGGCCCCTCCATGCCGCTGGGATCCCCGCTGACGATGTTGGATCCCTACCAGGCCAAGGCATTGACGGCGGTTGACGTGTTGCGGCTGTCGGCAGCCGAGGTGGAAGCCTCAGCAACCCTGAGCCAAGGGCTGCTCAAGCAGGTGGTGCGGCGGCTGCGCCAAACCGAAGCGCTGCTGGCCCTAGCCGGGCGGCGGCGGGTGGAAGAGCGGCTGCGCCAGTTGCTCTCCCTATTGGCGGTGGAGTTGGGATCCCCGGTGGCGACGGGGGTGCGCCTGCAGGTGCGCCTTACCCACCAAGACTTGGCCAATGCCATCGGCACCACCCGCGTCACCATCACCCGTCTTTTGAACCGTTTCCGCCAGCAAGGCTGGATCGCGGTGGACAAGAACCGCCACCTGGTTATCAAGCTTGGGCACGCCTCTTGACAGCCCCAAAGGGCAAGGATTCTCCCAGCCTCATCGCCTTAGGGTTACTGGTCCCACCACAGCACATACCTGTTCGGGAGCTGCCGATTTGCTAAGGCCAGCTCAACCCAGAGTTCGGTCGGCTGGCCCAGCGTTTCAAGAATCCACCACTTCAAAGGCCCACAGCCCTCGCTCGGCAGGGATCCGATGCAACTGGCCTTGAGGAAAGTGCCGCTGCAGCGCTGCCCCTTGCTGATCCCATACCCCCTGGTTCAGGAACAGGGTAAACGGCGGCTGTAGGTCTTGGGTGGGCAAGGCCTCAGGGGAAAAGACCTGCACCTGCTGTCCCGGCCCGGCAAAAAATTGGATCCAACTCTGCCAATAGATAGGCTCTCCCCAACTGAAATAGGGGTAGGCGGCGCTGGCTGCCAGGTAAAAGCGGTGGTTGGGATCCCCTTGTCGAGCTGCCACGTAGCGCCCGGTGGCTCCCACATCGTTGCCCTGGGTCCACCCCTTGTGGACAAAATCCCCAAAAATCGCCAAGTTCCATCCCCCGATCACCAGGATTGCCCCCGCCATCGCCACTGCCGGCAGCCACTTCCTCCCTGAGGATCCCCAACGTCCCAGGAGAGCTACCAGCGCCTGGATCCCTTCCAGGGTTAGGTAGGCTACAAAGGGCAGGATCACCAGCAGGCGGGTATAGTTGGGGGCTTTGGTGATGGCCAAGCTAAACAGCAGATAGAGAAATAGGAAACTGCCCATACAAAGCCAGTCGTGGGGTTGGCTGCGCCCCTTCCAGAGGCGGTAGAGGCCGGATCCCAAGCCCAGCCAGAGCAAAACCCCCGTCAGCGGATCCACAAAGGCATGGCCATAGTTGGGGTAGATATAGCCCCGGTCGTGCTGGCCGGGGTCGTTAAACATGCTCAGGCCGTTGCGGATGTTGCGCCACACCGCCTCGGCTGGTGTAGCCGCATTGACCCACATCTGCTGCAGCGCCCGCCCTTCCGGGAAAAAGAGAAATTGCTGGCGGGCATACTCGGTGCTGGCCGGCGGAGAAGTAGCCGTGGCCACCAAGATAGGTGCGGCCACCAGAAAAAAACCCAGCGCCGCCGGCAGCGTCAGCTTGGCCAGGGCCCAAACGGGGTTGACCTGCTTATTCCCCTCCTGCAGATCCTCCCGGCCCAGGAGCAGGTAGAGGCCGCCAAACAGCAACCCCAGCAGGATGACCACCCGCCCCGGCAGATAGCCGTAGAGGGAGAAGGCCGCTGCCCCTCCCCCCAAATACAAAAGCAGGGGATTTTTTTCCCGCACGCCCTTTAAGATCAAGGCTAGAGCTGCACACTCCACCAGCACAATCAGATTCTCTCGCATCGCCATGCGGCTGATGCCCAGCAGAGCGTGGTTGGATCCCAAGAGGATCGCCCCCGCCAAGGCCAGCTGGGATCCCCAGAAGGCGCGAAAAAACCCGTAGGCCACCAGGGTGGTGATCACCCCGAAGGCGGCATGCACGGTGCGCACATTCACCAGCGTGACTCCCCCCATCAGCCGCGTCAGGCCGCCGAAGAGGCTGAACATAAAGCGGGGAAAATAGAAATACTCCGGCATCAGCCCAAAGATATCGGGGTAGCGCACTCCTGAGGCCCGCCGCGCCATGGAGGTGATGACGATCTCGTCGGTGTTGATTTGAAAAGGGATGTTGGCCAGGTCGTAGAGGTAGATGGGGGCGAAGACCAGCGCCAGCAGCCCCAGGTGCAGCAGCTCCTGACGCCAGCGCAGCCGCGTCGGATCCCAAGGGAGCTGAGCCGGAGGAAACTGGGCCACATACAGCCCCACCAGCAGGATACTTAGCAGCCAGATACCCATCTGCAGCACGTGGTAGCCAAGCACCCCGTACCAGAGGATCAGGGCTATGCCCAAGCCCAGGCCGGATCCCAGCAGAGCCGGACGCCGGGAAGTTGCCAGCGTATCCCAAACCGCCATAGATTGGAATGATGAACCGAATCTTTCCCAGCCTATCAGGCACCTGGCGGCGTTCGATCCCTCGCCCCCGGCCCCTCTCTATGCAGTATCAATAACCCCGCATCGGCTCCGTCTCTCGCTCCAGTTCCGGCTCCATGAAGTTGGACGGGTCGTAAAGGAAGCGGTTGACCTCGTCTTCAAGGCGGTAGATCTCAAAAGGCTGCAATTGCTTGCCAGTTCGCAGAGCCAGCAGGTAGCCATCCACCAGCAGGCGCAGCTCGTCGGTGCGCCGATAGCCGCGATGCCAACTGTCCACCAGCGCGTCGGTCAAAGCCTGATAATGCCGGATCAACTTCGGGTCTTGCAACATGGTGTTCCCTTGCCCTGCTTGTTTCTATCCTAACTTTTGATATCTGTTTGTGATCAGGAGTTGCGAAGGGATGGGAAGCTGTAGGGTCTTAAGCTTTTACTCCCCCCAACTCCCCTCGACAATGGGAAGGTACAGCCGTGAGGGGGTGTCGCCGCCGCTGTGAAGAGTAAGGGTGAGAATGCGGGCCTCAATGAGCCGCTCTTCCCGCATCCCCGTACCTGTATTGACGGAATAGGCCGGGAAACAGGCCGCACTGAGGCTGAGACGCAGGGCGTGGCCGCGGGGAATGCGGATGCAGGCGGGCTGACAGGGGATTGAGATGGGGGCATTGGGCTGGGGATCCTGCAGACGACGGTAGCCCTGGGAAAAGTTGTACACCTGGCCGTCCGGCCTGACCACGGAGAGCACGGCGCAGAGATCCAAGCTGGGGCTGTCGGCTTCGACGTAGAGCTCTGCCGTGATATCCCCCGCCAGGAGGAGGTCGGTTTCCAGAGGGGGAGTGGTGTAAGTGAGAACATCGGTGCGGCAGTCGAGGGCAGAGCGCTCTTGCGGCCCGGCAGGATAAACCAGGTGACCCCCCAAAGCCGGCACCGGTCGCCAGGGATCGTGAACAAAAGTATCCGACTGTTGCCTCAGTGGGGGTTCCGGGCGGAGGGATCCCTCAAGTTCGGAGAGGGCAGCCAGGCCGGTGCTGTGCAGGTAAAAAGCTTTTGGCTCCGGGGTGGGCCAGGCCTCTAAGCTGCGCCAGCGGTTGGCTCCCATCTCGAATAGGCGCACCGGCAGCTCCTGGAGGATCCCGGTGTCCTTGCCTTTGAGGAACTGGTCAAACCAGCGCACCTGCAGCCGATCGATGGGGCTGACGGCCTCGGGGCCAAAGTCCAGCGCCCCCACCCTGCGCCCCCACGGCAGGTGGGCCCAAGGGCCGATGATCAGGTGTTGCGGGTTTTGGCTGCGGGCACTCATCTCCCTGTAGAGGCGTAGGCTGCCACTCAGATAGCTGTCAAACCAGCCGCCAATGTGCAACATCGGCAGATCCACCACCTCTAGCCGAGGGGAGAGCTGGCGCCAGTAGTCGTCGGGTTCGCTGTGCTCCAGCCAGTCGAAGTAGTAGGACTGGGGCGCGTATTGCTGCAGCACGCCCGGCTTGAGGGGGATGGGATCGTAGAGGGGCAAGTTGCGGGAGGCTTTGAAGAGGGCCTGGTAAGCGTTGGCCTCTCCCCGCCGGCGGGCTCCCTCAGCTTCCAGTTGCAGCGCCCAACTGAGGTTGTTGGAGAAGGCAAAGGCTCCCCCCGGGTAGGCGGCATCAGCGTAGAGATCGTAGGGCAACATCGCCGGGCAGATGGCCTTCAAGGCGCTGGGACGGCTGGAGGCCGCATAGAGTTGGGTCATGCCCTGGTAAGAAAAGCCGTACATGCCCACCACACCGTTGCTCCCTGGCAAAGCAGCCGCCCAGTTGACCGCGTCAAACCCATCTTCAGCTTCGTGGCGGAAGGGGTAGAAGGAGCCCTTGGAGGTGCCCCGCCCCCGCACATCCTGGATGACAACGATATAGCCATGGGCCGCATACCAGCGCGGATGGGCGTACACCACCGTCGAGGCAATGGCCCGCCCGTAGGGCTGCCGCATCAGCAAGACCGGGTAGCTCCCCCCGCCTTCTGGGCGATAGACATCCGCATCCAGTTGGATCCCGTCGCGGGTGAACATGGAGACGGTTTCGCGGGGGCGCACAGGCAGCATGGTTGGGTAAGGTCAGCGAAATTTGCCGAAGAACTAGGCACAGGGATCCCTGGAGAGCTCTTCGATAGAAAATTCCGGGAGATAGAAGCATTATGAACTACCCCACCGCGCAGGCGGGTGGGGTTTCCTCACCCGCTTGACAGCAGAGCTTTTGTCTCTTCTTCTGCCC